>JBDSLN010000263.1:0-4238 GCA_039916365.1 Vicinamibacteria bacterium | reverse complement strand
TGCGCTTTGCCGCGAGCGTGCAACTTCCGGCCGACAGCGCCGTGTTGGTCTCGATCAGTTCCTTGTAGGTTGCCCGAAAACCTGCCTCGCCCGGCTGCTGGGCGAAGCCCGGGGTTGCGCCGAAGACCGCGGCCGCGGCGAGCAGGCCACTCAGAACTCTTGGAAGGTATCGCGTCATGCGGCGATTGTAGATGAACCCTAGCCCGAACTATTTCACAAGCGAGTCGCCCACATCGGGACTGAGTTTTAGGAGGGGAATCACGACTGCCGGGATGATGGCAAAAAGGGTGGGCGATCGGGAGATGAAGCCCGTAGTTAGCTGAGCTTGTAGACTGAACCGCGACGAATCAACACACTATGAGCACACTGGCGGATGTCTTCTCGGAGTTGAACGCGCTCAAGGCGAAAGGTCTCGTTCGCGACTACGCCCTGGGGGGGGCGACCGCAGTGCTCTTCTACGCGGAGCCGACGCGCACCTATGACGTCGATGTCTTCCTGCTCCTCACGCCCGGCCCGCATTCCCCGCTGATCTCGCTTGAGAACCTGTATGCTTGGGCGCGCTCGAAGGGATTCACAAGCGAAGCGGAACACATCATGGTGCATGGCGTCCCGGTCCAGTTCATTCCGGCGCACAATTCCCTGGCCGAAGAAAGTGTGGCCGGCGCTCGCACCCTCGACTATGACGGCGTGCCCGTGAGGGTGGTGGATCCGGAGCACCTGGCCGCCCTGGCCTTCCAGGCCGGAGGCGCTCGGCGCCGCGAACGGGCCTGGCAGTTGATCGAGACCGGGGCGGTCGATCGCAACCATCTCAAGACGCTGCTGGCCGCTCATCAAATCAACGTGGACATTGCGGATGAGCGCTAGGAGCCTGCGCGGCAGAACGAATCAGGCTCCTGTCCACACGGCGGTATTTCGTGAGGTGGGCGGGAAGGGGCTAGCCCGAGCGTGACTTCATTAACGCTCAAGGAGAGCAAGTCGGCCTGGCACCGCGCGCAAGCGCAGTTGCCGCTTCGCGAAAAGGTTCGCATCCTCCTCGAGCTCCAAAAGCAGGACCTCCCCCTCATCAGGAAGCATCGCGCCCTTCGATCGTGGGAAGTGCCGTGGACGGTCGAGCCTTGACCCGCGCGCGCCGATCCTAGAAAGCCCTGCCCTTGTCCATACCCAACGGCAGCCGGCTCGGACCCTATGAAATGACCGGCGCCATGCCCCGAGGGCAAGCTGCGCGCTCGGCGCGGGTGGGATGGGGGAGGTGTTATGGGCGCTCGACACAAAGCTCAACCGCGATGTAGCGATCAAGGTCCTGCCCCCGGCATTCGCGCAGGATGACGAACGCGTAACGCGGTTCAAGCGGGAGGCGCAGGTCCTTGGGTCGACAGTGGCCATATTAGGTGACCAGTGCTAAATTGTGTCCGTGAAGCAGATCGCCGCCGCCAAGTTCAAGGAGCAGTGCCTGTCCATCCTTGACCACGTCGCCGAGGAGGGCCTCGTGATCACGAAGCACGGGCAACCCGTGGCCAAGCTGATTCCGATTCGCGCCGAGTCGTCGAGCCTGATCGGCTCCCTTAAGGCCAGGATCAGGATCAAGGGCGACATCCTCGCAACCGGAGTCAAATGGCGTGCTCAATCTTGATACTCACATCCTGCTTCACGCACTCGCAGGCGATCTGACCAGGGCAGAGACCAGACTTCTGCAAAGCCACCGCTGGAGCATCTCGGCCATCGTCTTGTGGGAGATCGCCAAACTAGCTCAACTCGGGCGCATTGAGATGGACATCGACGACGTTGCGCTTTCGCGCGCGTTGGGATCGATCCAGATCTGGCCCATAACCATGGACATCGGCAGGGCGAGCACGAGGCTTGATGTCCGCAGCGACCCGGCGGATGAACTCATCGCCGCCACCAGCGTGGTCCACCGTGTCCCGCTGCTGACCCGTGACAAGGTTCTTCGAAGGTCGCGGACCATTCCGCTCGCCAAGTAGACCTCACCCCTACCTTAGACTGCGCCAAATGTCGCCGGCGCACGGATCTCGCATCGGACCCTATGAAATCATCGCCGCCATCGGCGCGGGCGGCATGGGCGAGGTGTTTCGCGCCCGCGATACGAAGCTCAATCGCGATGTTGCGATCAAGGTTCTACCCTCGGCTTTCGCGGATGATCCCGAGCGCCTCGCGCGGTTCAAGCGCGAGGCTCAGGTTCTTGCGTCGCTGAACCATCCGAACATCGCCGCGATTCACGGGCTCGAAGACGCTGACCCTCCGGCCGGCTCAGGGCAGGCGGCGATCGTCGCTCTGGTGATGGAGCTTGTCGAGGGCGAGGATCTGTCCGCGCACATCGGGCGCGGGCCGATCCCCGTCGCCGAGGCGTTGCCCATCGCGCGACAGATCGCCGAGGCCCTCGAAGCCGCGCATGAGCAAGGCATCGTTCATCGTGATCTCAAACCCGCCAACATCAAGGTCCGAACTGACGGAACCGTGAAGGTTCTCGACTTCGGCCTCGCGAAGGCCATGGATCCGTCCGGCGCGTCGAACCCCAACGTCTCACACTCTCCGACGTTGACCCATCAGGGCACCCAGGCCGGGATGATCATCGGCACAGCGGCGTACATGTCGCCTGAGCAGGCCAAGGGCAAGCCCGTCGACAAGCGCGCCGACATCTGGGCGTTTGGTGTCGTCCTCTACGAGATGCTGACAGGGAGGCGAGCCTTCAAGGGCGAGGATGTCTCTGAGACCCTGGCCTCGGTATTGAAGGACACGTTGTCGATGGACGCGTTGCCGACCCACACGCCGCCGCGGCTGAAGCGGCTTATCGAGCGATGTCTCGAACGCGACTTGAAAAATCGCCTCCGCGACATTGGGGAAGCGCGTTTCGAGATCTCGAAAATCGAATCGGGCGCGCCGGACACCTCGACGGCGTCTGCGATCTCGTCTGCGCCAGGCGCGCCGGCGTCCACAATGTCGCGCATGTTGCCATGGGCGATCGTTGGCGCTCTGGCGATCGCTCTTGTGACCGCGCTCGCGCTCCGGTCCCCGTGGACGATCGCGCCCGTGGACGCGCCCACAGCACGCTTCTCAATGGTGGACGGGGCCCGGTTGAAAGTGGCGACGTGGACCACCACGCCCTTTGGGGCATCGCGCGACGGAAAGACGATCATCTTCAATGCCGATGACGGCTCGGGCGGCCACTTGTGGGTGCGGACCCTGGACCAGCCTGAGCCGCGCGCCCTGCCCGATACCGACGGCGCGTATCAGCCGGCGATCTCCCCTGACGGCGAATGGGTGGCCTTCGTGGTCGCCAATCACGTGATCCGCAAGAGCCGGCTCAGCGGGGGCGGGGCCACCACGGTGACCACCACCGACGACCTGACCGCGGCTCTCGCCTGGACCTCGAACGACGAGATCGTTTTCGAGAAGATCGGGTCGGATTCCGGAATCCATCGCGTGAGCGCCAACGGCGGGCCGGCGAAACTCCTGATTCCCATCGACAAGGCCGCGGGTGAAGCGGGCCAGCGGCGGCCCCTGGTGCTTCTCGATGAGCGCCTCATCATCTATGCCAGTTCGCCCGCCGACGGCGCCACCCACCTGGCCGCGTTCTCGCTCGCCGACGGGCGCCGCAGGCACCTCGACGTAGAGAGCAATCAGGCCCTGGGAATGGTGGATGGGCAACTGCTCTATGTCCGCCGCGAAGGCGGCGTGCTCATGGCCGTGCCTTTCGACGTTTCGGGCCTGCGGGTCCTCGGAACCCCGCGCCAGCTTTCGGACCGCGTGGCCGTCAACAGCACGGGAACCGCAGTGTCGCTGTCGCCAGCGGGCACGCTCGTGTACGCGCTTTCGGTCTCGCCCCTCTCGCGACTCATGCTCGGGGATATGGCGGGCCACGCGACGTCTCTCACCGACGCCGCCAAGGGGTACCGCTCGGCTCGCTTCTCTCCCGACAGCAGACGCATTGCCACCGGCATCGAGGAAGGCGACAACCGCAACCTCTGGATCCTCGACCGTGGATCGAAGGAGGCCACGCGGCTGACCCGGGGCGGGAACAACACGCTCTCCCTGGAAGGCTGGATGCCCGACGGAAAGGCCCTTCTTTTCACGCGCGACGCACAACTCTGGATCGTCCCCGTGGACGGCGGCGCCGAGCCCCGAAGGCTCTTCGAGACCGCGGGGTTGATTCAGGGCGCCTCTCCTGCGCCGGACGGCCGCACCCTGCTCGTGTCGCGCCGGGTGCGGAATCACGACGGGCT
>JBDSLN010000262.1:0-7239 GCA_039916365.1 Vicinamibacteria bacterium | reverse complement strand
GCGGAACCTCACCACGTCGGACGTTCATCTGATCGACGCGAACTCGGTGATGCATTTCGACCTTGCCATCCGCACGGACCTGGGCAAGCAGCTTTTCAGTGACGTGCGGGTTCGTCGCGCGGTGTTTCACGCGATCGACCGGGACGGGATGGCGAAGAAGTTGATGGAAGGAACGGTGAAGGTCGCGGAAGGCCCGATCAACCCGAACAGCCGGTATCACAATGCGAAGGTGGCGACGTACGACTATGACCTCGCCAAGTCGAGGCAGCTTCTTGACGAAGTGGGCTGGGCGGTTGGTCCCGATGGTGTGCGGCAGAAGGATGGCCGCCGCTTCTCGTTTGTCATGCTCAATCGAGCGGGGACGAATGACCGGATTCTTTTGGCGCAGGTGATTCAGGCGGGACTCAAGTCGGTTGGCATCGAGGTCATCTTCGAAACCATGGAGAGCGCCGCGTGGACTCAACGCTGGCGCAGTGGGAAGTGGGAAGCGATGGTGAGTGCCTGGTTTCTTCCCGCTGATCCAGGCATCACCGGCCTTTACGCCTGCAAGGGCGCCAATAACATGGCGGGCTTCTGCGATCCCGCGCTGGACGAGATTCTCGAGCGTTCCGACAAGGCGTTGTCATTCGACGCGCGCGTGCCTCTGCTGCACGAGGCCCAGGCGAAACTAGCCGAGGAGGCGCGCATGCTCCCGCTGTACCAGAACGTGATGCCCGAAGTGGTCACCAAGCGCGTTCAAGGCTACCGAGGAAGTGGCACGAACTTCGGCAGCTTCTGGAATCTCTGGGAATGGAAGCTCTCGAGCTGAAGCGATGGGCCCATACATCACCCGCCGACTGCTGCAGATGGCGCCTCTTATGGTGGGCATCTCCATCGTTGTGTTCGCGCTGATTCAGGCTGCACCCGGCGGGCCGGAAGCAGCACTCCTTTCATCCGGGCGATTCGTGGATCCTTCGGTGATCGCGGCATACCGAACGAAGCTGGGCGTCGACCAGCCCGTTCCCGTTCAGTACGTGCGATGGATCGGTACGGCCCTCACTGGCGACCTCGGCGTCAGCTATTCCACGACGAGGCCCGTGGTGCACATGATTGCCGAACGCCTTCCCGCAACGCTTGAGCTGATGGCGTGCGCGTTCCTGGTCGCTGCGTTCTTCGCGGCCGTGATCGGCATGGCCAGCGCCCTCCGCCCGCATTCGTGGATCGATCTGATTGGAACGGGCTCGGCGTTTGTGGGCATCGCCATGCCGGTGTTCTGGCTTGGTTTGATTCTTCAACTCGTTTTCGCAGTCGAACTGGGCTGGCTGCCAGTCTCGGGAACCCACACCGTCGGAACCTCATCGCTCGGCGATCAGGTGGCGCATCTCGTTCTTCCTACAATCGTCCTCGCTTCCCGGTACATCGCGTCGTGGTCGCGCTACTTCCGCGCCAGCCTGATTTCAGTGTTGGAAAGCGATTACGTGCGGACGGCCCGCGCGCAAGGGCTCTCGGAGGGGCGCGTGTTCTTCACCCACGCTTTGCGCAATGCGCTCGTACCGGTCGTGTCCGTGATGGCGCTCGGCCTGGCGGATCTGGTCTCCGGCGCGGTGATCACGGAGACCGTGTTCGCATGGCCCGGAATTGGTCGTCTCTTCGTGCAAGGGATGTTCGCGCGCGACTATCCGTTGCTCATGGGCATTCTCCTGATGGGATCCCTGACCGTCCTTGTCTTCAACCTGGTCGCCGACGTTTTGTATGGCTTGCTTGATCCGAGGATCCGCTATGAGTGATGCACTTCGTCCGGTCAGCACCTTCGGCTCGCTTGCGGTGGGCGTCCTTCTGCTCGGGCCGCCCGTCTACCTGCTGGGCGCCGAGGAGCGGGAGGGTACTGCGTGGCGTTGATGGGCGGATCAACCCGCCTGCTGATGTCGCGCTTCGCCCGGCATCGAGCCGCCGTGGCGTCGCTTGCGCTCTTCACCGCCGTGGGCCTTGCGTGCGCGTTGGCGCCCCTCATTGCTCCCTATCCCTTCGACGGCATCGACCTCGACAGCGTCAAACAGTCTCCATCATTTCAACATTGGATGGGGACAGACGATCTCGGGCGGGACGTGCTGACCCGGATGCTGTTTGGCGGGCGGGTCTCGATCCTGATTGGTCTGCTCGCGGCTTTCGTGGGGACGTTCGTGGGCACGACGATCGGTGCGATGGCCGGGTACTACGGGGGAAGAGTCGACAACGCTTTGATGCGGATGACGGATGTGGCTTACGCGATCCCGACGTTGCCCTTGCTGATCATTCTGAGCGCCTATTCCCGGGCGGCCCTTGTCTCCATGGTTCTCATTATCGGGTTCCTGAGCTGGATGACCACGGCTCGCGTCGTACGTTCGCAGGTCCTGTCGATCAAGGAGATGGACTACATCGAAGCGGTTCGCGGGATGGGTGCCACCGACTTTCGCATCCTGACCCGGCACATCATTCCCAATGCGGTCGGACCGATTCTCGTGGGAGCGACACTCGGCGTCGGCAACGCCATCATGATCGAGTCGTCCCTGAGCTTCCTGGGCCTCGGCGTTCAGCCACCCACCCCGACCTGGGGCAACATGCTCATGGACTCGCAGGCCACCATGGCGACCAAGCCGTGGCTCACACTGTTCCCGGGCTTCGCGATCCTGCTCGTGGTCCTCGCGGTCAACTTCATGGGCGACGCTTTGCGCGATGCGCTCGACCCCGGAGTGAAGACCTAAGAGTCGCGCCTACACATTAAATTTAAAGAGCATCACGTCCCCGTCCGCCACGACGTATGTCTTGCCTTCCTGACGGTACAGACCCTTCTCACGCGCGGCCGCGACGGAGCCGCACTCGACGAGATCTTTGTAGGCCACGGTTTCGGCTTTGATGAAGCCTTTCTCGAAGTCGGAATGGATCACTCCGGCCGCCTTAGGCCCGGTGTCGCCGATGTGGATCGTCCAGGCGCGGACCTCCTTTTCACCTGCGGTGAAATAAGTCTGCAGGCCAAGCAGGTGATACGTCGCGCGGATCAGCGGTCCCATGCCGCTCTCGCTGACGCCGAGGTCTTTGAGGAACTCGTTCGCCTCTTCGTCTGAAAGATCGATGAGATCGCTCTCGATTTGTGCGCTGACCACCACAGCCTCGCAGGACAGATGCGTCTTCACATACTCGCGGACTTTTGTGACGAAGGGGTTCGCGTCGGCGGTGGCGAGATCCGTATCCTTGACGTTGCACGCGAAGATCGTGGGCTTGTCGGAAAGCAGGAAGAATCCGATCGAGATCGCTTTCTCCTCTTTGCTCAGGTCGGCGGTGAGTGCTGGCTTGCCGGCGTCGAGCGTGTTCTCGATCTTGGCGAGCACTGCGTCTTCGGCAGCCGCCACCTTGTCTCCACGCTTCACTTCGCGCGCGATGCGTTCGCGCTTCTTCTTGACCGTGTCGAGGTCGGCGAGCATCAACTCTGTATTGATGACCTCGATGTCACGCACGGGATCGACGGAGCCGGAGACGTGGATGACGTCCGCGTCCTCGAAGCAGCGGACGACCTGAACGATGGCGTCGACTTCGCGGATATGAGTCAGGAATTTGTTGCCGAGTCCTTCGCCCTGGCTTGCACCCTTGACCAGACCGGCGATGTCGACGAACTCGATCGCCGCGGGAATCACCACGTTTGTTCCAGCAATCTGTCGGAGCACTTCGAGCCGCGCGTCCGGAACGGTCACCATGCCGACGTTCGGATCGATGGTGCAGAAGGGGTAGTTGGCGGCCTCCGCTTTGCGATTGCGGGTGACGGCGTTGAACAATGTGGACTTGCCGACGTTGGGCAGTCCGACGATTCCGGCTCTGAGCATCCGCGCAGGATATAGGTTTTGGCCGCACTTTCCCTCATCGCTACAGACTCTGTCGGCCCTAAACTCCAGCGCAACTCATGGAGACGACTCTTCTTGAAGTGAAGGATCTGGTCACGCGCATTCCGCTCGAGGGCGGATGCGAGATCAGCGTGGTGAACGGCGTCTCCTTCTCGATCGCGCGGGGCGAATCGATGGGACTGGTGGGGGAGAGCGGTTCGGGAAAGTCGATGAGCGTTCTCTCGTTGATGGGTTTGTTGCCGCGTCCGGGCCGCGTGACGTCCGGGCACGCCTTGCTGGATGGGCGGGACCTTCTTGCTTTGCCCGCGGCCGAGTTGCGCCGGATCCGTGGACGCGAGATCGGGATGGTGTTTCAGGACCCCGCGACGTCTCTGAACCCGGTCCTCACCATCGGACAACAAATGACAGAGGGGCTGCGCGCTCACCTGCCGATGTCGGAAGGCGATCGCCGGAAGCGAGCGATCGAGCTGCTGGAACTCGTCGGAATCCCAGGAGGCGAGGCGCGCCTGAAGAGCTTCCCCCACGAGTTCTCCGGCGGACAGCGCCAGCGCATCCTGATCGCGATGGCGATTGCGTGCGAGCCACGATTGCTGATCGCCGACGAGCCAACGACCGCGTTGGACACGACGATCCAGGCGCAGATCGTGGAACTTCTGAAGGGTCTGCAGCGACGTCTGGGTATGGCGATTCTCTGGATCACGCACGATCTGGCGCTTGTGGCGGGAATCGTTGATCGGGTGGCGGTGATGTACGCGGGGTCGATTGTCGAGGAGGCGCCCGTCGGTGAGCTCTTCAAGCGACCGCGCCACCCGTACACGCTCGGGCTGCTGCGCGCGATGCCCCATACCAGGGCTCGGCATACGGGCGGGGAGCGGCTCACCTCGATTCCGGGATCGCCTCCCGATCTCAAAAGTCTTGGCTCTGGATGCTCGTTCGCGCCACGCTGTTCCATGGTGATGGAGGGGTGCCGGGAGGAACGCCCGCGTCTCGCGGTCGTGAGTCCGGGGCATCACGTGGCTTGTTTTCGTGCGGAGGAGTTGTGACCCCGCCTCTTGTCGACGTCAAGAATCTCAGCCTTCATTTCCCGGTTCGTACCGGGCTTCTGCGGCGCACGACCGGGACGGTGAAGGCGGTCGACGGGGTCACGTTTCACGTGAATGAAGGCGAGACGCTGGGACTGGTCGGCGAGAGCGGTTGCGGTAAGTCGAGCACGGGCCGCGCCGTTCTTCGTTTGACCCAGCCCACTTCGGGTGAGGTGGCGTTCGGCGGGCAGGATCTTGCCGCCCTTTCCGCGGCCGGACTGCGGAAGGCCCGTCGTGAGATGCAGATGATTTTCCAGAGTCCGTTCGCCTCGCTCAATCCACGGATGAGCATCGGCACCGCGATTCAGGAGCCGTTGGATATCCATCGAGTCGGCAGCGCATCGGACCGCGAAGTCCGCGTCGCGGAACTGCTCAGGATGGTCGGTCTGGACCCTTCGGCGGCGAGCCGTCATCCGCACGAGTTCTCCGGTGGTCAGCGTCAGCGCATCGGCATCGCGCGCGCACTCGCGACGAGTCCGCGTTTCATCGTGGCGGATGAACCGATCTCCGCGCTCGATGTTTCCATCCGAGCCCAGATCGTCAACTTGATGCGGGATCTCAAGGAAAAATTGGGGCTTACGGATTTGTTCGTGGCCCACGATCTCGCCATGGTGCGTCACATGTCCGACCGCGTGGCGGTGATGTACCTCGGGCGAATCGTGGAACTGGCTGCCTGCGACGATCTTTTCGATCGGCCGCGTCATCCGTATACGAAGGCTTTGCTGTCGGCCATCCCCACCCCCGATCCGGATGTCGAAGCGGGACGAGTGCGCATCGTATTGAAGGGGGAACTGCCGAACCCCGCACACCTGCCCAGCGGATGTCGCTTCCGAACGCGGTGTCCGATCGCCGCGGACCGGTGTGCTCAGGAGGATCCTCCGCTGCGGAATGTCGGGCCCGAAGCGATGCCACATCAGGTGGCCTGTCACTTCGCCTGATGCCGCGTAGCGTCCTCTCAGAAATTTTCTGCCGCTTCAGACCTGCTTAACTAGCCCGGCGCCAGACTGTCGAATCACAACCGCGCTCAATGGCCCTGTTCCGCGTAGACCTTGACCAGCCGGTAGAGATACTCCCGTCCGTCGAGAAGGGACTTCACGCGCAACCGCTCATTCAGGCCGTGAATGCCGCCGAGATCGGGATCGAGGAAGAGCCCGGAAATGCCGTAGGTCGGAATGCCCGCCGGAGTCAGGAAGGCGCCGTCGGTGCCACCGGCCTGCAACATGGGAACGAAGGGCACGCCTGGGAAGACCTGTTCGGACACCTGTCTGGCGGGACCCATGATGGCCGGGGTGAGCGGCGGAGGGTCGGAGGCCGCACTGCGCGTCTCCAGGGTCGCGACCTTCACCATCGGATCGGCCGCAGCCATCTCGAGGCTCTGGCGAACGGACTCCACCGACGTCCCCGGGAAGATGCGGCAATTGACGTTGGCCACCGCGCGTTGGGGAAGGGCGTTGGTGGCGTGGCCAGCATTGAGCATGGTGGCGATGCAGGTCGTGCGCAGAATGGCGTTCATCGAAGGGTCAGCCTCGGCGATCTTCTGAGCCAACGCGGTGTTCGACGGATCGCCGGCAAAAGCGCTCAGCGCCGCACCCGCCGGTCCACCAACGATCGGGCCCATGGCTTTGAAAAAGCCCACGGTGGTTTCGTTGGTCGTGATGGGGAACTCGTAGTTGCCGACCTTGACCAGAGCCGCAGCCAGCCGGTTGATCGCGTTTTCCTTAACCGGCCGCGAACTATGGCCGCCCGGATTCGTGACCTCGAGGGAGTAGTTCTGCGGCAGCTTCTCCCCGGCCTGGATGGTATGAACCTGCCATCGGCCGCTCTCGTCGAGGCGACCGCCTCCACCTTCATTCAGCGCGAACTCGGCGTCGATCAGCGCGCGATGGTTCGTGGCCAGATCCTCGGCGCCGTTGTAGGCGCCTGAAGTCTCTTCGCCGCAGGTGAGTGCCAGTTTCAACGTGCGCTTCGGCTTGTAGCCCTCGGCCTTGAGCCGAACGAACAGGTCCACCCAGATCGCGGCCTGGGCCTTGTCGTCCAGCGTCCCGCGTGCGTAGAAGTAACCGTCCTCCTCGATCAGAGTGAACGGGTCGCGGGTCCAGTCCTCGCGCTTGGCCTCCACCACATCGACGTGGGCCAGCAGGAGAATCGCTTTGGCCGTCGGATCGGAGCCGGGGAACACCGCCACCACGCCGCCCTCCTTGGGTTTGTCCTTCGGGGTGATGAAATGGATGTCGTTTTCTGCGATGCCGGCGGCGGTGAGTCGCGCGGCCATGCGCTTTGCCGCGAGCGTACAACTTCCGGCCGAC
>JBDSLN010000261.1:0-5388 GCA_039916365.1 Vicinamibacteria bacterium | reverse complement strand
GTGGCGCTCCCGGCGCACATCCGGTTGGAGCTGGAGTCGGAGCAGCCGTCGGGACCGCATTGGGCGCAGCGGCCGGCGCTCTCGGCGGTCCTGCGGGAATGGCTGCGGGGGCTGCCGTCGGCGCTGCGGTCGCGGGTGGACTGGTCGGCGGCCTGGCCGGCAAGGCGGCGGGCGAGAAAATCGATCCGACCGTTGAAGATACGTATTGGTCCACGAATTACATCTCTCGTCCTTATGTGATGACGGGGACGGACTACCGGACCTATCAGCCTGCTTACCGGTACGGCTGGGAGTCGTATCCGAAGTATGCCGGCAGAACGTTCAACGATGTGGAATTGGAGCTCTCGCGTGACTGGGAGATGAATCGCGCCGGCTCTTCACTCGCCTGGGACAAGGCCAGAGATGCGACCAGCGATGCCTGGCATCGCGTTGAGCGCGACGGCCGGTAGACGTTCAAACTCCGAAGCTGGAGTTCAGGCGGGCCCGTTGGCCCGCCTGACCCTTGCGAGAATCCGCAGTCACGCGATGTGCCAAGAAAAGACAATGAATCAAGGTGATTTTGAAACCATGAACATGAGCACTCCAGGCGCCCCCATCGATCCCGGTATTCCTTCCAAGGATCCCTCCGGTCCTCCGACTCATCCGGACCACGCTCCAGGTCCCGACACCCCAAACATTCCGACCGATCCCTTGGCCCAGCCCATCACACCAATGGAGCGCTGAGCTTGACGTGCACGGACCCGCCCTGGCCTCAACGCCCCGGCGACATGGGTAACAATGCGGCTACGCGTCGCGCGATTTCTTCATTTTCCTGAGAGGGAACGACGCGTACCTCGCATCGGCTCTCCGCGGAGCTGATGCGGCCCGTGCCTACGCGATTGGCCGAGTCGTCGAGCACCACTCCTGCAAAGGCCAGTCGCTCGCAGATGCGGGCGCGTGAATCCGAGTCGTTCTCCCCGATGCCGCCGGTAAAGACGATCAGATCGGCACCGCCCAGAGCGCTCATCATCGCGGCCAGGTGCTTGCTGACGGAGTAACCGAACATTTCTAAAGCCAGGCGCGCCTCGGGGTTTTGCGGTGCGGCGCGATCGAGCACGCGTACATCGCCGCTCAAGCCGGACACGCCGAGAAGGCCTGACTGGTGATTGATGAGGTCGTCGAGTGCTGCCGCATCGAGCGACTTCGCGGACATCAGGTACAACAAAACGCCTGGATCGAGGTCGCCGGTTCGCGTTCCCATCATGACCCCGCCCGACGGTGTCAGTCCCATGGTCGTGTCGATGGACCGTCCATCACGCACGGCGGTGAGGCTGGCTCCATGGCCAAGATGCGCGATCACGACTCGGGACGGAAGCTCGGCGCCCAGTTGACGCACGATGGATTCACAGGAGACGCCGTGAAAGCCGTAGCGCCGAAGGCCTTCCGCGGCCCATTCCTTGGGCAGGGGAAGAAGGCGCGCCAGATCGGGCAGGCCATCATGGAAGGCAGTGTCGAAACAGGCGGCATTGGGAACTCCAACGAAATGCTCCTGGGCCGCGCGCAAGAGGGCCATCGCTGCCGGAGTGTGAACGGGAGCGAACACCGCACCCTCCTTCATCAGGGTTTCGACCGAGGGATCGATCAGGCCATGCCGGTGAAGGTGAGGTCCGCCGTGCACGATGCGATGACCCACGCCTTCGGGAGGGGGTAGCTCCAGGGTTTGGATGAGCTTGCCGATGTGCGCGACCACGTTGTCAGAGTCGAACGGCTCGGTGGTTTCGGACACAATGCTTAGGCCCTGCGAGTCACGCGCTTCGAATGCGCTGTTCGTCCCTCCTGAGAGATCGGCCTGCCCCGTGACCAGCGCGCGGCAGGCTGATTCGGACACGCGATACAGACCGAACTTCAGCGACGACGACCCGCTGTTCAGCGCGAGCACGACGCGACCGGCCTCAGCCTCGTTCTCGTCGATCTCGTTGTCGGTTTGCAGAGTCATCGCTTGAACCGCCAATCGCGGATCTCAGGCAGATCTTCGCCGGCCTCAGAGACATGGCGTCGATGACGCTCGATGGTTTCGAGATAGCGCGCTTCCGCCCCGGGAACGTCAGCGGCCAGACAAGGGATTCGCTTGATCGCGTCGAGGGCCAGGCGGTAACGATCGAGATCGTTCTGCACCAGCATGTCGAAGGGCGTGGTGGTTCCACCCTCTTCCTTGAAACCGCGCACGTGAATCTGGCTGTGATTATGGCGGCGGTAGGTGAGCTTGTGAATCAAGGAGGGATAGCCGTGAAACGCGAAGACCACCGGCTTGTCGATTGTGAACAAGGCATCGAACGCTTCGTCGCTCATGCCATGAGGGTGCTCCGACGCCGGCTGCAGCACCATCAAGTCGACGACGTTCACCAGCCGGACTTTGATGCCGGGCACGTATTCGCGCAGAAGCATGGTCGCGGCCAGGGCTTCGACGGTGGGTACGTCCCCCGCACACGCCATCACCACGTCTGGATCGCCGTCCAGGTCGCTCGCCCAGTTCCAGATCGAAGCGCCCGCTGCGCAATGCTTCGCGGCGGCCTCCACATCGAGCCACTGCCATTCCGGCTGTTTGCCCGCGACGATCACATTGACGTAGTCACGGCTCCTCAGGCAATGATCGGCCACGGAGAGAAGACAGTTCGCGTCGGGCGGCAGATAAATGCGGACGACATCGGACTTTTTGTTCGCGACATGATCGATGAAACCGGGGTCCTGATGCGAGAAGCCGTTGTGATCCTGCCGCCAGACATGGGACGTGAGCAGATAGTTCAGCGACGCGATGGGCTTGCGCCAGGGAATCGTCCGGCTGACCTTGAGCCATTTCGCGTGCTGATTGAACATCGAGTCGACGATATGGATGAAGGCTTCGTAACAGGAGAACAACCCGTGGCGTCCGGTGAGGAGATAGCCCTCGAGCCACCCCTGACAGAGGTGCTCGCTCAGCACTTCCATGACTCGGCCGCTTGCATCCAGATCGGTGTCCTGGTTCTCAACATCGGCCATCCAGGTCTTACCCGACACCTCGTACACCGCGTCGAGCCGGTTCGACGCGGTTTCATCAGGACCAAACAGCCGGAAGTTCTGCGCCCCTAGATTGGCCTTCATCACGTCGCGAAGAAATGCGCCGAGGACGCGGGTCGCTTCCGCCTTGAGGGCACCCGGTTCCTTGACATCGAGAGCGTGATCGCGGAACGGGGGCAGAGTCAGCGGATGAATCAGTTCGCCGCCATTCGCATGCGGGTTCGAGCCCATGCGCCGCGGGCCCTTGGGTGCGAGGGTCGCGATCTCTTCGAGGAGCTGACCGTTCTCGTCAAAGAGTTCCTCCGGCCGATAACTCCGCATCCAATCCTCGAGCTGCTTCAAGTGCTCATCCGTCTTGAAGTCGGCGATCGGGACCTGATGCGCGCGCCAGGTGCCTTCAACCGGTTTGCCGTCGACCACCTTAGGCCCGGTCCACCCTTTGGGAGTGCGGAAAATGATCATCGGCCAGCGGGCGCGTTCCGGGGTTTGACCGGAAGGAAGAGCGCGAGCGGCTGCCTGGATGTCTCGGATGCGTTGCAGTGCGAGGTCCATCGCTGCGGCAAGGCTCTGGTGCACGACCGCAGGGTCATGGCCCTCGACAAACAACGGATCGTGGCCGTAACCGCGCATCAGGTCTGTCAACTCCTCGTGACTGATGCGTGCGAGGAGGGTCGGATTCGCTATCTTGAAACCGTTCAGATGGAGGATCGGGAGTACCACGCCGTCGCGGGCGGGGTTGAGAAATTTATTCGAGTGCCAGCTGGTGGCGAGCGCTCCCGTCTCCGCTTCGCCGTCACCGATGATGCAGCTGACGATGAGGTCGGGGTTGTCGAACGCAGCACCGTAGGCGTGCGCCAGCGAGTAGCCGAGCTCGCCGCCTTCGTGAATGGATCCCGGAGTCTCCGGCGCCACGTGACTGGGAATTCCGTAGGGCCAGGAAAATTGACGAAACAATGCGCGCAGGCCGGCCACGCTGCGGCTGATCTTCGGAAAGCGTTCGCTATAGGAACCCTCGAGGTAGGTGTGCGCCACGATGCCGGGCCCGCCGTGGCCGGGGCCGATGACGAAGATCATGTTCAGGTCGTGCTGAACGATCAGGCGATTGAGGTGAACGTAGAGGAAGTTCAACCCGGGTGTGGTGCCCCAGTGACCCAACAAGCGCGGCTTGACGTCCTCCATGCGCAGGGGCGTGAGAAGGAGGGGATTGTCGCGCAGGTAGATCTGGCCGACGGACAGATAGTTCGCGGCGCGCCAGTAGGCGTCCATGCGTCGAAGGAGATCGAGAGGCAGCGGGAGAGTCATTCAGGCCTTGCGGTCTGATGGTCGAGCCGAACGATGGCGTGAGAGGTGGACATCTCTCTGTCCAGTGCAAGATCACGGCCACGTGCTGAAGACTCCCAACCGTCTGCGGAGGGTACAGTGGAGTCGCACCCTAAAATCCAGGATCGGAATATGCGCCCATAATGATCCCGATCAAGACCGATGATCCCGCGTCGCCACCAAGCGTAGGGCAGGTCGTGCCCGGCGCTCCGAAGACGTCGAGTTTTCCAATCGTTGGGATTGGCGCATCCGCAGGAGGTCTGGAAGCATTCACTCAGCTTCTCAAGGCCCTGCCGCCTGATCCAGGAATTGCCCTGGTTCTCGTGCAGCACCTGGCACCTTTGCACCCGAGTTCGTTGGCGGAGATTCTGTCGCGCGCGACCGCCATGCCGGTGACGGAAGTTCAAGGTGAAACCGCGGTTAAGCCCGACCACGTCTATGTGATCCCGCCTGGCCGCGGAATGGTGATAACCAAGGGCGCCCTTCACCTTCTGCTACGAGAAGAGGGGGCCCTTCATCGGCCCATCGATCAGTTTCTGCGTTCTCTCTCCATCGATCAGGCCCAGCGCGCGATCGGTGTCGTCTTGTCGGGCAGTGCCAGCGATGGCACGCTTGGACTCGAAGCGATCAAGAGCGAAGGCGGTGTTACGTTCGCGCAGGACTCGAGCGCTCAACACGGTGGGATGCCGCAGAACGCCATCGAATCAGGCTGCGTGGATTTCGTGCTCTCGCCGGAAGCCATGGCATTGGAGCTGGTTCGGCTCGGCGGGGGCTCCCTGGTGGAATACGGGGTCGAAAAGCCAACGCCCCGAACCACCGTTGACCTGCTCCCCGTTCTCCGCGTCCTTCAGGCCACCCACCGCGTCGACTTCAGCCATTACCGGTTCAATACGCTCTATCGGCGGATCGCTCGACGCATGCTCCTGCGGAAGATCGAGGATCTCTCGTCTTATGTGAGCTTCTTGAGAACGACGCCTGCGGAAGTCGAGGGCCTTTTCCAGGACATCCTCATCAACGTCACCAGCTTCTTCCGCG
>JBDSLN010000260.1:0-8213 GCA_039916365.1 Vicinamibacteria bacterium | reverse complement strand
GTCTGTCCGACGCGTTCGACCACGCTGTCTCCCCGTCAGCGGATCATCCTGCTGCGCGAGATTCGTGAGATTGATCAGCGCGGCGAAAGCATGCCCGATGATCTCGCCCAGGACTACGCGGAGATGGCGCGCGGGAGTTGCGTGCGTGACTCGATGTGCATCACTGCCTGCCCCGTGAAGATCGATACAGGCTTGTTGATGAAGGAGCTGGACCAGGCCGAGTCTTCGATTGTTGGCCGAAGTATGGCCGGCTTTGCCGCGACGAACTTCGGAACAACCGCGAAGGCGGCGCGCATGGGCCTCTCACTCGGGGCGGGGGTCTTGAGTGGAAACGCTTTGACGCGCGGAGTGATGACGGCCGGAGCGTCGCTCCTCCACGCGCTGGCACCCGCACTGGTCCCACACATCGACGCGAAGACGCCGCTGCCTCGTCCCGCACCTCCTGTCCCGAAACCGACGGGGACCGGCGTCCGGGACGTCGTTTATTTCCCAAGCTGTGTTTCGCGCATCGTGGGCGCCTTGCCCGGCGAGAGCGAACTCTCCACCATGGAAGCAACACTCCGCTGCCTGGAAGCCTCGGGGCGACGGGTCATCATCCCGGCCAATATCGAGGGCCTGTGCTGCGGCCTCGCCTTCTCGAGCAAGTCGCACGACGGAGCCGCGCAGCGGTCGATGAGCGCCGCGCAGAAAGCCCTGAGTGAGGCCACGCGCGGGGGCGAACTCGCGGTCGTCACCGATGCGTCGCCGTGCGCGCTCCAGTTCGCGCAACACGGGCCGATGAAGATCCGCGTGCTCGACTTCGTGCAGTATTGGCGGCGTGAAGTGATGACGGAGGCTGATGCGCCGAAAGGCGTGCTCAGGGGCCGCGCCATTCTTCATCCCACCTGCTCTCTCACCAAGCTCGACGCGGTTGAGGATCTCAAAGCCGTGGCAGCCGCGCACTCGGAAGATCCCGTGGTCCCACTTCGCGCTGCGTGTTGCGGCTTCGCGGGCAACCAAGGGTTTGTGCGGCCGGAGATCACCGAAGGCGCCACACGAGCGGAGGCGGAAGACGTACGCGGCCTGATGAACGGAGCCGAGACTGCGTATTCGACATGCCGCACCTGCGAGATCGGCATGACCCGCGCCACGAAGCTCAGCTACGCCTCGGCCGCCCATCTTGTCTATCGTGCCCTGGGACTGAAGAGCTGACGAAGTGAACTTCTGACCATGGACGCCTTTCTCGAATTCATCCTGGCCCAGGATCCGCTCACCGTGATCCTGCTCCTGATGCTGTTGTCGGCGCTCGAAAATGTCTTCCCGCCCGTGCCCGCCGACGTCGCCGCGGCTCTCGGCGCCTTTTGGTCGGTGCGTAGCGGTCATTCCACGCCGGTGATGGTGGGACTTCTTTGCTTCCTCGCGAATCAGGCTTCGGCGACCGCCGTCTACTTCTGGGTGCGGACCAAGGGACGTGCTGTGCTCGAATCGCCCGTCTTCAGATCGTTGCTGCCGCCGGAGATTCAGCCCGTGGTCAGGCGGGAGATCGAACGCTACGGTGCGCTCGGCATCTTCATCAGCCGGTTCCTGCCCGGTCTTCGCGCGGGCGTTCTTCCCTTCGCCGCGATCAACGGGCTTTCCCCCATGAGGTCGTTGTTGCCCGCGGCTCTCGCTTCCCTTCTCTGGTACGTCGCTCTGACCGTCGCGGGCTCGGCTCTGGGCCTTGCTTATGACGACGTGCGCGCTACCGTCGGTCGCGTGACTGGAGTGCTCGGAATCGTAGGCGTCGTCATTTTTCTGGCGGGCGGCGTGCTGCTCTTCTGCGCGGGAAAGCGGGCCCGCGCGCGACGGGCCACGGAAGCGGACTAAGTCGTCACGACTGGCGCGTTACAGGCGACGGGCTAGCAGGTCGAGGGTATTGAACACCGCGGTGGTTTCCACGGATGTGAGCGCTCGCAGTGACTCATGCACGGCCTCTTCGATCGTGCCGGTTTTATCGGCGAGCACGGCGGCGCCCTTCGACGTGATCTGAAGGAGCAGACGGCGTCGATCCGGTCCGTCATTGCGCCGCACAATCAAGCCTCTTTCCGCCAGACGCTGCATCACCCCGGTGACCGTGCTTGGGTGAAGGTGGAGAAGGCGCGCCAGACGCCCGGCCGTCAGCCCGGGGAAACGGCCGATGAGGCGGAGGGCGAGCCGCTGGGGACCGGTGACGCCGATCGTGGTGAGCATCTTCTTCGACCGCTTCTGAAGCGCATGATCGAGGGTCCAGAGCCGGCTCAAAAATTCGAGCTCGGTGCCGAGTTCGATCGGAGGATCGGAGGTCAAGCGACGAGCCCGCGACGCATCGGACGCAGGGCCGGCGCCACCCGGCTTTCGCGAAGTTCCACCAGAGCGCGTAGAAAGGAATCAATCTCGATTTGGTCGGGGAAATAGAAGTCGGCCTTGGATCGTAGATTCTTTCCCACTCGCACGCTCAGGAGCCGGCCGGGCTGGTCGAGCGCGAAGACGTCCTCATCGGTGACGTCGTCGCCCACATAGATCGCGGTATCGCAGTGAAGCCGGGCGCGTTCCCGTTCGAGTGCGATGCCCTTGTGCGGCGCGTCGGAAGGAACGACGTTGACCACTTCGATGCCGCCGATCAAGCGGATCGACTCCAGTTTGGACGCGGCCCCCTCGACGAGCGCACGAATGCGTTTCTTCTTCCGTGACCTTCGGAAATGGATGGCGAGGGAATAGGTCTTGTCTTCGATCTCGATCCCTAGCTCTCCCGCGAGCGCCTTCTCGAAGATGGGTCGCCACGCATGCACGCGTTGATGAATGCGTTTCGTCGCTGTCCACGGTTCCACTCCGTGATTCCCGACGACCGCGCGCAGCGCAACTCCTTCGAGGCGCCTCGAAACATCAGTCATACCGCGGCCGGAGATGACGACACAGGGGTAGAGATCCGCCGCACGCTTCAGCAGCTTTCGGGTAGTCGGGCGCATCGTTGCGAATTCGGGACGCGTCACGATGGGAGCAAGCGTTCCGTCGAAGTCGAAGGCGAGCAGGGTCTCGGACCACGCGAACGGTTCCAGCAGCTTTCGCTGGTCGGCCGCAAGAATGTTCTTCATACTTCGGATCCCGGAAGTGGGGCAGTGAACCGGTCGCTTAATCGGCCCGTCAGACGGTCGCGGCGACGCAGCCGCGCCGCGTCGCGCAGCATGCGCCCGGCCCAGCGATAGATGTTGAACTCGGCTACGAAGGCGCGCATGGATCTTAGCCGGGCATGCTGTTCGTCGAGCGGCATAGTGAGAGCGGCCGCCATTGCTCCGGCGGATTCATCGAGATCGTAGGGATTGACGACCAGCGCCTCCGTGAGTTCGCGCGCGGCTCCAGTGAACTGGCTGAGCACGAGGACGCCGCGTTCGTCGTCGCGCGCTGCCACGAATTCCTTCGCCACGAGATTCATTCCGTCATCGAGGCTGCTCACGTAGCAGAGGTCCGCAGCCCTCAGATACCGGAAGACATCCGGCGGCTCATGATGAGCGCGTTTGAGAATGATCGGCAGATAGGCGCCTGAACCAAAGCGCTCGTTCACCTTTCGGGCGATGTCCTCAACGTTTTCGCTCAGGGCGCGGTAGCGGTCGATGGCGGTGCGGCTGGGCGCCGCCAGCTGGATGAAGACGAACTTGCCCAGGAACTCCGGGTGTAGTTCGAGCAGGCGCTCAACCGCTAGCAGGCGTTCCTCGATGCCCTTGGTGTAGTCGAGGCGATCGACACCCACGCCGATCAGCGTGTTGGCAGGGAGGTTGAGATCTCGAACCACGCTGAGCCGACATTCCGGAACGGGCGGCAGGCCGCTCAACCAACGCACCGGCCATTCGAGCGAAATCGGATACGCGCGGACCTGGGTGCTCCGTCCCTGCTGGATCACGGCCTGGCGCTCCCGATCAATTCGCGACTCGAGATACCGGTCGACCGAATCCATGAAGTTGTTGCAGTGCGCCTGGGTGTGGAAGCCCATGATGCTCGCTCCGAGCATGCCGTCCAGCAGCTCTTCGCGCCAGGGGCAGATCCCGAAGCGCTCGGCGTTGGGCCAGGGGATATGCCAGAACCCGATCACGGTGGCGCGCGGAAGCTTCTGGCGGATCATGCGCGGCGCGAGGGCCAGGTGATAGTCCTGCACCAGAATGATTGGGTCCTCGATCTCCGCCTCGGCGCAGACGGCGTCCGCGAACTTCTGATTGACAGTCTTGTAATAATTCCAGTCGGACGTTCGGAACAGCGGCCGGTTGTGGGCGACGTGGCAGAGGGGCCAGAGACCTTCGTTGGCAAAGCCGTAGTAGTAGCCCTTCTCTTCTTCAGGCAACAGCCAGACGCGGCGGATGGAATAGATGTTCTCCCCCGGGGGAACGAGCACGCGATCATGCGCGTCCACCACCGCCCGATCCGCGGCGCCACTGCCATGCGCGATCCAGACGCCCGAACACGCGCGCATCACGGGCTCCAGCGCCGTCACCAGTCCGCTCGCCGGATGCTGGACACGAATGGACCCATCGGGACCGTAGTCGTGAATGTACGGCTCGCGGTTGGAGACAACCACGATTTTTTCGCCATGCAGGTTGCGACGCAGCGTGCTCTTGAGGCGCTCTGCGGTCCAAGCACCCGTCTCGCCGTCGGCGTCGCGTTCGGTCATGATGTCGTCCACCAGCTCGCGGACATCGCGCAGCAAAGGGCGGAAGGCGTCGGTCTCTTTCTCGCCCTTCAAGACTCGCTGAAGCTGCCGCGTCCAGCCGCGCCAGGACAGACGGACGGCAACGATGGTGACCAGCGACGCGCACATCGCGAGAAGGAAGTAGGCGACGAGCAGGAAGTTGCGGCTCTGGGCTTCGCGTCGTTCGGCGAAGCCCATGTCCTGCACCAGGATGACAAAGCCGAGAATTCCGCCTTCGTCCATGACGGGCAGGCCGCTCAAGTGTGCGGGTCCCCCGGGCAGCGTGGTCACGTGAATCCATTCGAGCGGATCGGACTGAGGGGAAAGGCTCGGAGGAAACACAAAGGCCGCCACTTGTGCGCACCCAAACTTGGCCGGCGCGACCCCCGCCGCGGCCACGAGCTTTCCCGCCGGGGTGCATGCCGAGATACCGAGCACGCGTTCGTCCCGCACCATGGCAAGAAGAACCGCTCGCAGGTCGGCGGCCTTGCTGGAACGGAATCCGACGGCAAGCGACGACGATGCGCCATTGGCGGCGAGCCGGGCGCGCAAGGCAAGGTCACGCGCCACCCAGCCGCGGGTGGTTTCCTGCATGACGAGAAAGGCGCCCCAGGTCAGCAGGCCAAGGCCCGCGATCAGGATCACCAGGAACTTGATCGGCTGTCTCACTCAAACAGGCTAAACCATTATTACTTTGTACTCCAACTGATTCTAGTTATTATGGTCCGAGAACATGCGGCTCGAAGACCTCGGACTCGTCGGCAACTGTCAGTACTCGGCGTTGATCGACCGCGGCGGCTCGGTCGCGTGGTGTTGTCTTCCCCGTTTCGATTCGGAACCCATTTTCGCGACTCTTCTCGACGCGGAGCAAGGCGGCCAGTTCACCATCGCGCCTGAGGGCGGCGAGCAGGGCGTCCAGCGCTACATCGAGAACACGAACATCCTGGAAACGCGCTTTGAGACCAAGATGGGCTCGTTCCGGATCCTCGACTTCGCTCCAAGGTTTATCCAGTTCGATCGCATCTTCCGCCCCACCCAGCTCTTCCGGATTATTGAGCCGCTCGAGGGGATGCCCCGCATCCGCGTGACCTGTGATCCGAGGCTTGGATGGTCGCAAGCAACGCCCGCGCGTATCGCGGGCTCAAATCACATCCGCTACGAAGGATTCTCTTCACCGCTCCGGCTCACAAGCGACGTGCCGGTTTCCTACCTCAGCGGCCAGCCCTTCGCGCTGACCGGTCGTAAGCATATGGTCCTGTCGTGGGGCGCTCCCGTGGAAGAGGCGCTCGCGCCGCTGGCCGACCGCTTCCTCGGTGAAACCACGCGCTATTGGCAGGGATGGGTGAAGCATTGCAACGTCCCTTCGATGTATCAGAAGGAAGTCATCCGGTCCGCCCTCGTCCTGAAGCTTCATTGCTTTGAAGACACCGGCGCCATCGTCGCGGCGATGACCACCTCGCTGCCCGAAGCTCCGGGATCCGGACGCACCTGGGATTACCGTTACTGCTGGCTGCGCGATGCGTACTACACGCTTGGCGCGTTCCGTCTGCTCGGTCATTTCGAGGAGCGCGAGCGGTTCGTCAATTACCTCTTCGATGTCGCGGGCGGCGCAGCGGGTTTGAAGCTCGCTCCTCTTTATCGGATCGATGGACGGTCGGATCTGGCGGAGAGCACTCTGCCACATTGGCCCGGCTACGAGGGTCATGGTCCGGTACGCGTGGGAAATGCCGCGGCCGAGCATATTCAGAACGACATTTTTGGCGAGATGGTCCTCGCACTCGCGCCCGTCTATCTCGACGAGCGCTTCCAGGCGGAGCGCTCACCGCAAGCGTTCGATCTCCTGACCCGTCTCGCGAGCCGGGCGATTGTAGTGGCGGGATCGCCCGACGCCGGCATCTGGGAATACCGGACCGCATGGACGCCGCAGACGTTCTCCACCCTGATGTGCTGGGCGGGCACCGATCGCATGGCCAAGGTCGCGAAGATCCACGACCCGCGTCTTTCCAGCGAGTTCGAGAAAGCGGCCCACGGCATCCGCGAGCAGATCATGAACGAAGCCTGGAGCGAGGAGCTCGGCGCGTTTGCTTCCAGTCACGGCGGTCGGGAGCTGGATGCCTCGTTGCTTCAAATGGCGACCTTGCGTTTCCTGCCTCGCGACTCTCCGAAACTTCACCAGACGATCAACGCGCTTCGCGATGGCCTCTCACGGAAAGGGTGGCTCTTCCGCTACCGCGCCGACGACGGCTTCGGCGCGCCGGAAGTCGCGTTTGTGATCTGCTCCTTCTGGATGGTGGAGGCGTTGGCCCTGAGCGGCCGGGTCGAGGAGGCGCGCGCCATGATGAACGACATCACCGCGACGCTTTCACCGCTCGGTCTCATCGCCGAAGACTTCGATACAAAGGAACTTCGGATGTGGGGCAATTTTCCGCAGGCTTACTCACACGTCGGCCTGATCCACGCGGCTTTCGCGGCGTCGCCGCCGTGGTCCGAGGTGCTTTGAGAGAGTAAGCGAGCCAGGCCGTCATTCCACCACGCCCTTCGCGCCGCTTCTGGAGAGGACTTCCGGATCTCATCGCGTCTCCGCGTATCGGAAAATCCACACTGCAGTTCTGCCCTCCTGGTTCGCGGGGGCACTGACCGAGCTCGTCGCCAGAGGCTAAGCCTTCACCTTTCGGGCGACGTCGGTGGCGCGCCACTCAAAACGCGCGCGGCAGACTTCTTTCTGATCGTGATCACGTCTGAGGCTGCAGAGCTCCCCGTCGCCGGACATCGCTGACGTCACGGTGAGTCGGTCGTCGGGCATGGCTTCCAGAAGGAAGCTCAGTTCGATGGATGCGGGTTCCTTCGCCTGAAGATGCTCGCGCGAGTGACTGTCCATCATCCATTGCAGATACCGCGCCGAGTTCACGTGCTGATTGACGTCGATGTCGGAAAAAACAACCTCAAACTGCGCGACGTCGGTCCCGTTCTCCGCCGCGGGAACCTTGTCCAGGCTCGTCTTCATCTCCTCGCGTTCGGGGAACCAGGGGAAGCCGTCGGTCTTCAGATCGAAGCGCTGCGGCCGTCCGCTGGTTCGGTCGAGGACCAGCCAGGTCGAGGTTCCCGAAATCATCCGCTCTCCCGACTCCGACGTCACCGCGAAGTCGCGCAGCGCATAGAGCCTTTCGATGCCCTTGCCCCAGGTTTCAATGCGAACCCTTTCGTGCCAGCGGGGATGCCGGTGGATGACGAGGTGCACCTTGATCAGCACCCACATCAGGTTTCGCTCGGCGAGTTCGCTGAAACCGTAGCTCGTATCTTTCGCGTGGTTCCAGGCGATGTTCAGCAGATAGCCGAACAACGCCTCGGGCTTGAGACGCCCAAGCGCGTCCACATGGAAGGCCTCCACCAGACGGTCGTCGACGAGAACTGCCGGAGTCGCACTCATCGATCTGATCTCGAGGGCATCGGTGGACGGGCCGGAACGCTACGCTTTGTTCTTGAGCGACGCGACTGCCTGTTGAATCCGCGCCTGCGTGCTCTCCGAGAACCATCCATCAAG
>JBDSLN010000259.1:0-2875 GCA_039916365.1 Vicinamibacteria bacterium | reverse complement strand
GGTATTCGGGGTCTCCCGGGTACCCAACCTCGGAACTCCAGACCTGCCGCGACGATTCCATATCGCGGCCGAAGAAGGCGATGCCTCCGCTCGACATCATGGGCGCCATCACTCCGTACGACGGTGGCGGGACCGAGTCCAGAATGCCGTGTGATTCCATGAACGAGTAGCGCAGGCCCGCTTCGATCAAATACTGCTCTACGCCTTCGAAGTAGCCGCACTCCGGCAGCCAGATGCCTTCCGCGTCAGATCCGAAGATGCGCCGGAAGTCGGCCGTGGCCACCTGAACCTGTGCGCGCACCGCTTCGGGTGTCTGCTGCATCAGAGGAAGAAACCCGTGGGTCGCTGCGCAGGTGATGATCTCGATGGAACCGGACGCACGGTGCTTCCAGAAACCACCCACCAGATCGCGCTTGTAGCTGCTGACGAATAGATCGCGCAGGCTCGCGAGGTCCTGTTCGGCGAACAGCGTCGCCTCGAACAGATCCTTCTCGTGAAGAGCGGTGCGCTTCGACTCGCGCGAGGCAAGGCGAAGCAACAATTCGAGGCGGCGCTCACAGCGCGTCAGCAGAAGCGGATCCTGCATCATCGCGAGCAGCGGCGGGGACAGCGTAAGGGTGAGGCGGAAACGAACGTAGTCCCGCGACAGATGATCCATCATCCGCAACAGCGGAAGGTAGGTCTCTATGACGGCTTCGTAAAACCAGTCTTCTTCGAGGAAATGTTCGTGCTCCGCGTGGCGCACGAAGGGAAGATGGGCGTGAAGAACCGGACACCAGAACCCAAGCGGGTTCTGCGAGTGAAAATCCTCACCGGCGATAGAGATCGCTCGCTCCGCCAAGGATCCGGGGCAGGGCTGAGGCTCCCGCCGGTTGGGGCGCCGACGCAGTCTGGACCGATCGAACGCGAGTCGTTCCGTGTGGCGATCCGGAGGCGCCGGCGTGAATCACGAGGTTTCGCTTGGCGGCAATGCGCGCGTCCCGGTAGCCGAGCACCGCGCGACGGGCGGTGGCGGGCCAATCCTTACGGGCACCGGGACCGACCGGCACGGCACAGCGCGCGCTGCGCGCGATCATTTCGAACTGGCCGGCGGGCGTGCTGAACCCAATCTCCACGATGAACGAAGGACTTCCACCGTCGATCTTGATGTAGCGCGAGCGCGCCTTCTTGCTCGCGTGATACGTCGTGGTGCGGCCTCGGGCCGGAATCAAACGAAGGGTCAGGCTGGAGACCGCAAAGGCGCGGGCCCCGACGCGAGATCTCAACGCCGTGACCGCGATGGGCGACATATCCCACGCGGCGAAGAGCGTTTGCGGATCACGCGCGAGGAGAAGAATGTGGCTCTCGCCATAGGTGGAAGGAAGCGTCGGACGGGGCCGTGGCCTGGCGGCGACCATCTTCGTGTGGTCGTAGGCAACCGGCGAAGCCGCGACTGGCGAAACCGCCAAGGGGGCGTCCTGCGAAGTTTTTGCCAGCTTCATCTTGGTGGAAGCGGCCCGCGGTTTTCTGACCGCGGCCACTTTCACTGGCTTCGCTGTTCGCTCTACCGTTCGCTTTACCGTTCGCTTTACCGCCGTCTTCTTTGCAGTAGCGCTCGCAGTTTTCAACGTTGGCATGGGCCGCAGTATCACAAGCTCTCCACCTTTAAGCAAAGTCGCGTGTTGGGGTGCGCCGGAAAATGGTGGAGACTTATACTGTGGCCTTCCCCGACAGCATGGCGAACACTGAACTCGACTTCCTGGCCAAGAGCGAACTCTTCGCGAACCAGGCGCGCGCGGTTCTTGACGCGGTGATCTCCCAAGGCACGTTTGAGACATTCGGGCCGGGCGAAATCGTCTTCAAGCAGGGAGACGCGGGCGACCGATTTTTCGTCATCAAGTCCGGGGTGCTGGAAGTGGTGACACAACCGTCCGACAGCACCCCAGCCGTCACGGTCGCCTTCCTCGGTGTCGGCGAAGTGGTGGGCGAACTGGCACTTCTCACCGGCTCGCCACGCAGCGCCACCATCCGCTGCCCTGAGAACGCCGAGCTCTTCCGCCTCGACAAGGCGGTCTTCGACGACCTGATGGCGTCGCTTCCCGGCATGGCGCGTTCGATGTGCGAAGTCATCGCGCGGCGTCTCGAGGCGACGACTCTCAAGTCGCGCCGGGTCGAGACCAAGCAGCTCTCCGGCAACCTCGAGTTCTTCGACCTGACCACCGTGATCCAGACGCTGATCGGGTCCCATCAGACCGGATCCCTGATCGTCAGCTCCCCGAAGCATGAACGGGTTTCAGAAATCGTCTTCTTCAAGGGCAACATCGTGCGCGCGGTCTTCCAGCAGCTCAAGGGAGACGATGCGGTGTTTCAGCTCTTCCAGTCGAAGCCAGAGGGCGAGTTCGCCTTCACGAGCCGCGAAGTGGAAGAGCAGCAGCGCACCGACATCACGCTCCCCGGCATCTCGCTGCTGATGGAATCGATCCGTATGTCGGACGAGTTGCCCATGCTCCAAGAGCGATTGACGGACCGGACGAAGGTCTTCAAGCCGTCGACCCCCGAACTCACATGGACTGACGAGGAGAGCCGTCTTCCGGCTCAGGACGTTTTCGCCCGCCTGCTCAAGGGTGCGTCGATCGAAGACCTGGAGAGAGACTCGGGTCGCTGTTCCTTCTGGGTCTACAAAGTCGTTCTGACCCTTCAGACCGCCGGCAAGCTCGCCTAGGCGCCGCATCGCGCCGCCACGCCCGACGTGGAACCTTCGGGGACTACGGCCTTCTAGAATCAGGCCTGCGTGGCGATCCATCATCCTGACGTGGTCGTGGCAGGTGCTGGCATCGTTGGACTGTCCGCGGCGTGCGAACTCGCAAAGCGCGGCGCGCGCACGGTGGTTCTCGAT
>JBDSLN010000258.1:0-12560 GCA_039916365.1 Vicinamibacteria bacterium | reverse complement strand
GACGCTGGTATCGACCACGTAGCCAAGGTCCGCCAGGATCTTCAGTGAGCGGGTGTCGAAGCCATGACGTCCGGCGCGATAGCTCACGGGCCGCACGCCGAGCGAAGTCTCGATGGCTTCGGTCAGCTCCTTGAGCTGAGTTGCGAGCAACGTCTCGTCAAGCTGGCTTGGATAGCGACCAACCAAGTCTTCTTCGCGGTAGGGAGGAGAACTCCAGGGATGGAGGTGCGCCCCGATCTCGCAGGCTCCGGTCGCCGCCAGGTCGCGCAGAATGGAGCGGGATGGCTCTCGCGTCGCCATCTCGTGGGTGACCAGATAGGACGGGCGAACCGCGTACTTCTCACAAAGCGCCTGAAGACGGGGCAACGCGCGTGCGTTCTCGACCGAAAGACGCTTGCGGCCTTCGAGGGTCCACTGGTCGTCGGCTTCGGTGTCGATGCCGACCATGAAGAGGGGCTTGGAACTCATGCGCGGTCCAAGTCTCCATCGCCGATGAATAGATTCCAATTCGGAAGGTTGGCCAGAACAAGTTTCGGCCCCTCCCCCGCGTCCTTGGTGCCGCGGTAGGCCACGCAGTACTGAACGCCGGTATTGCCCGAGCGGAAACCGTGACGCTTTAGGGAACCCGCGATCCGGGCGTTATAGCAATAGACCTCGATACGAACGCGCTGTTTCCCCCGAAAATCATCGATGGCGGCGGCGATCAATGCGTCCTGAGTGGCGAGATCAGTGGTGTCGCAGAAGAGATCCGCGATGACGCCGCGCTTGAAGGTCTCCTCGCCTTCATCACGAAGGACTGCGTAGCCGGAAAGCATTCCCGCCTTCCGCGCCTCGATCACGCGGTACTCTCGGAATGGGCAGTCGAGGAATTTCCACTTCAAATAGCGCGCATCGCGCCGGACGCAGGTCGAATAAGAAGCACGGGAGCGCATCCAGAGATCGTCATATTCGGAGCTGAATTCGGAGACGGGGCGAACGTCGACTTCGGACGAGCCGCCTGGTGACCGGGCGAAGATGGCGAGGCCTGCCCCGAGGATGGGGCCGGCAATCGTTCCGAGCGCTCCCCACTTCTTCTTGGACACCGCAGTCGAATCTAGAATTTTCAGGAAAGACGGCACGGGGCCGACGTCCCTGAAGATCTTCTTGAAAAGAGGGTAAGACGAAGGGGTGAGGCCGAGGGCCAGGGCCACATCCACCTCGTCGGCCCAGCGGTTGGAGAGGGCGATGCCGATCCCCCGACCTTGAGCGCTCTTCCGGACGAAGTAGTCGTTTCCAGCCGACGCCCGGACCTCGCGATCACCCCACCACATCGGGAAAGGCATGGTGGCCATTTGACCGAGCAAGGTGTCGCCTTCACGGGCCATCCAGATGACAGGACCGTCCCCTGGGGTGTTCGGATTCTCGAAGTACTGCCAGTCGTAGCGCCGCCGGCTCCGCTCCAGGTTGCCCTCGCCGAAGACTTCGGCATAAAGGGCGAAGAGCTCCGGATCATGCTCGGGGCGTCGGCGGAGAATCTCAAGGCTCGTCATAAAGGAATGGAGGAGGGAGAGTAGCCGAAGCGCAGGCCGATGGCTGAGGTTTGAGTTCAGGGTGTGGCTTCGACCGCTTGGCCGAAACGTTGCTTTTGGGAAGGGGGGCGCAGACTAGCTGCGTCCCCTTCCCGAAGCGATGTCCCCTTGGGGGACGTTCCCGACTTTACGGGAGCAGAGTTGGTTTGGAGGGTATTTTGGAGGGTAGTTACGTCTTCTGCAGTATTAGACGAGCAACAGGCGTGCCATGGTTGTAGCGATTCTCACGATTTCTCAATTCGTGACTCCGCTCACTAGATTCGACGCCTTTGGCACGTCTTATGAAGAGTACCCAGTTGAGAAGACGTCAAACCGGACCAGATTCGTTTCGGAAGACGCAGAATTACCCGTGGATGTTCGGACACGCTGTGACCGAGCTTGTGTTGTCTTGTACACTCCCGCGCTCCTGGAACGCACTTAAGAGGAATACGCAAATGAAGAAGAACAGATTCGCCTCCGTCCTCGTCCTGACCGCTGCGGGCTCTTTCGCAATCGGTCCGGTATGGGCTGACGTCAAATCAGACCAGGCCATCGCCAAGGCGGAAGAGCAGTTCGCCAAGGGAAAGCCCGACGAAGCCATCAAGTCCCTTGAGAAGCTCGCCTCCGGTTCGCCCTCGGTTGAGGCCTACCTCGCTTTAGGCCACCTTCAGGAACTGAACGGAAATGCGGACGCCGCTGCCGCCAGTGTGGCGAAGGCGGTCGAGCTCAGCGCTTCCGCGACATCCGGACAAAAGGCCCAGGCTCTGGCCGCTTCGGCACGGATGGCCCTGAAGGGTGGCAGTGGAAAGTCAGCACTCGACCAGGCGACCAAGGCGGTGGCGGCCGACAAGAATGCTCATTCGCTCGGTACGCTCGCCTCCGCGCATGCGCGCGTGGGTGACGCGAAGTCCGCTCATGCCGCTGCCGATGCGGCGATCGCCGCGGGAGCCACCAGCTCCACCGCGCACGCGGGCAAGGGCGATGCGCTCTCCGTCTCCGGGCAGCACGCCGACGCTATCGCTTCCTATAAGAAGGCGATCGAATTCGACAAGACCAACACCGCCGCCAAGGTCGGCCTGACCTACGCTTTGGTCGCGGCGAACAAGGCCACCGAAGCCAAGGCGGTGGCACTCGAAGCGACCACCTCGGACAAGAACTCCGGCGCCGCGTTTGCGGCTCTCGGCTACGCGACCTCCGCCGAGAAGAACTTCAGCGGCACCGACGCCTCCTGGGGTGAGGCGATCGGTCACGCGCAACAGGGCGTTTTCCTTGCTCCCAAGGATCCCAAGGTTCACGTGATCGTCGCGAAGCTGTTCGAGGCGCGCGGTAACTACGATCAGGCGCTTGCTTCGTACAACCTCGCCCTGACGATTGATCCAGGCTACACGGAAGCACGCACCGCGATCATCACCACCCAGTTCCGCAAAGGTGATCTCGATGGCGCGCTGGTCGCGGCTCGGGAACTCGTGAAGCAGAATCCCGAGAGCCCGGAAGCCAACAAGATGTACGGCGAGTTTCTCGCGCGCAAGGGTCAGTACAAGGAAGCGGTCCCGCCCCTAGAAAAGGCTGTGGCCGCTATGCCGCGCGCGGGCGACGCCTACGCGATGCTCGCCCACTCGTATCACATGACCCGCTCGTTCGAAGACGCCAAGGACGCTTACGCAAAGGCCGTCGAGTTGAATCCGACCGATATCGGCATCAAATCGAACTACGGCCTGCTGCTCGGCATGAGCGGGGATACCGACAAGGGTGCCCAGGTTCTGGCTGCTCTGGTGGCCACACCTGGATACAAGAGCGCCGCGGGCTATGCGAACTATGGCTGGGTGCTGTCCCGCATGAAGCCGCCCAAGGGTCCGGAAGCGATCGCCGCCTACCGGAAGGCCATCGAACTCGATCCCGCCAACGGCGGCCTCCACTTCGGCCTGGGTTGGGCCATGGTTTTCGCCGGTCAGTTCCAGGAGGCGATCACTGAGTTCGACCGGGCGGCGACCATGGACAAAACGCTCTTTGCCGATACTCGTCACGGCATTACTCGCGCCAATTATCGTCTGGCGGTCGCAAACAGTACTTCGACCAGTACGCCTCCTGACTTCGCCAAAGCAAAGGCGGCAGAAGCGGCGGCGGAAGCGGCCGGTCGCCCCGATGTGGTTGTCGCCGAGGCTATTGCGAACTACGAGAAGCAGGTCGCATCGGGCGAGGCTGCTGCTGCTGCGGACGCCGCGCGCAGAGCCGCCGCAAACGCTGGCGGTGGTGACGATTCGGTCGACGTTGGCAAGTTGTCCAAGCAGCTCCAGAAGGGTTCCGTGTCTCAGCGGGTCGACGCGGCCAACGCCTTGGCGGGGGCGGGGTCTGATGCCGCCGAGGTTCTTGGATATGCCATAGAAACCGACAGCACCATTGTCGTCCGTCAGGCAGCCGTGAACTCTCTCAGGAAGATAGGTGGCGGTGCTCGTCGCGCCTTGCCGTACCTCCGTCGCTACGTAAACTCCCAGCCCACCGCGCAGATCACGGCCGGCAAGGACGAGATAGCGCTGGAGATGATGGAGAGCGACCTTCGAAAAGTGATCGCTGACCTTATCCGCCGTCTGGGCTAGGGGCTGCGCCGTTTAGCCGCAGCGGTCGCCCTACGAGGCGCTGAGCCAACTCACCGCCTTTTTCATTGCCCATCAGAACTCAGTCGTAGTACTCGAGACCAAGGTGCGTGATGAGATCCTCACCACGCAAGTGACGGAGAGTGTTCTTGAGCTTCATGAGCTGAATGAATAGGTCGTGTTCCGGATACAGACCCGGCGCCACCTGAGGGCTCTTGAAGTAGAACGACAGCCATTCCTGAATGCCGCTCATCCCCGAGCGCTTGGCGAGGTCAAAGAACAGCGCCAGATCTAGCACGAGGGGCGCGGCGAGGATCGAATCCCGGCAGAGGAAGTCGATCTTGATCTGCATGGGATAGCCCATCCAGCCGAAGATGTCGATGGCGTCCCAGCCCTCTTTGTTGTCGCCGCGCGGCGGATAGTAGTTGATACGCACGACGTGATGCATCTTGCCGTACAGATCGGGATACAACTTCGGCTGCAGGATCTCTTCGAGCACGCTGAGCTTGCTGACTTCCTTGGTCTTGAACGATTCAGGATCTTCCAGGACCTCACCGTCACGATTGCCGAGGATGTTGGTGGAGAACCAGCCGTCGAGGCCCAACAGACGCGCCTTCAGGCCCGGAGCCAGGATGGTCTTCATCAGCGTCTGACCGGTCTTGAAATCTTTGCCGCCGATGGGTGTGCCGGTCTTTTTGGCAAGATCGATGAGTGCTGGAAAGTCGGCCGAGAGGTTCGGCGCGCCGTTCGCGTAGGGAATGCCCATCTTGATCGCGGCGTAGGCGTAGATCATCGACGGAGCGATATCAGGGTGGCTCTCGCGCAGACCCTGCTCGAACGCTTCGATGGTCTGGTGAACTTCTGATTCCTTCTTGTAGATCTCCGTCGAACCACACCACACCATGACGAGGCGCGCGAGGTTCTTGGCCTTCTTGAAGCCTTCGATGTCGGCCATCAGTTGCTCGGCCAGATCCATTTTGGACGCACCGGTCTTGACGTGGGTCGCATGAAGCTTCTTGACGTAGCCCTGATCGAACACGGCGGGCCAGGGTGCTACCGTCTCAAGGAAGGGCTTGAGGGCCTGGAGGTGCTCGTAGTGAAGCACGCCAGCCTTCTTGGCCGCCTCATAGGCATTGTCGGGGAAGCAGTCCCAGCCCGCGAATTCGATGTCCGCGACTTGAGCGAGCGGAACGAAGTCGCTGATCAGAGGGGTGCGCCCCTCGGTTCGCTTGCCCAAACGGATGGTGCCTGTCTGGGTGAGGCTGCCGACGGGCTTGACGAGCCCTGAACGGATCGCCTCGACGCCTGCGATGAACGTCGTCGCCACTGCTCCCATGCCGGGGAGCAGGATGCCCAGTTTGCCTTGTGCGGGGGCAATCGCCCTGCCTTTGCCTGAAGACATTGTCTCGATCTCCTTGATCGGGTGAAGCCGAAGAGGCGTGCGCCTGAACGCATTATCCGACGGATTGATACGGCGCGACTGTTGGTTCCCTGAGAGGGGAATTTAGGAACGCAGGCGCATGACGATCCAGTACGAGATCGCCGAAACCGCCGCTGAGGCCGGAATGGTCAGGACCCACGCCCACATGATGTTTCCTGCAAGGCCCCAGTGCACCGCCGAGGCGCGTTTGGTGGCGCCCACGCCCATGATGGCGCCGGTGATCGTATGGGTGGTCGAAACGGGAATACCGGCGTGAGTGGCGAGGCCGATGGAGATGGCGCCCGCGGTTTCGGCGGCGAAGCCTCCCATCGGCTGGAGCTTCGTGATTTTCGAGCCCATCGTTTTCACGATGCGCCAGCCGCCGAACATGGTCCCGAGACCGATGGCGCTGTGCGCCATGAGTGCCACCCAGAACGGAATATCCGTTCCCGTGTGATGACCCGACACGACGAGCAGGCCCGTGATGATCCCCATTGTCTTCTGAGCATCATTGCCGCCGTGGTTCAGCGAGAAGAACGCTGCGGACAGCAATTGGAGCCGGCGGAACATGGTATCGAGTTTGAAAGGGTGCCACTTTCTGAAGATCCAGGTGACGCTGACCATGATCGAAAAGCCCAGCAAAGCGCCAATCAAGGGAGACAGCACGATGAACAGCAAGGTGTTCTTCCAGCCGCCTACGATGATGGCGCCAAACCCGGCCCTCGCCACCGCAGCACCCGCGTAGCCGCCGATCAAGGCGTGGGACGAAGAGACCGGGATGCCGTAATACCACGTCAGGAGGTTCCAGAAAATCGCGCCGATCAAACCAGCAAGGATGACTTCGGTCGTCACGACGTTGATATCGATCAGGCCCTTGGAGAGCGTCTTAGCCACGCCCAGACCGAACACGAACAAGGCGATGAAGTTGAAGAACGCGGCCCAGATCACCGCGGCCTTGGGGGACATCACGCGGGTGGAAACCACGGTGGCGATCGAGTTCGCGGCGTCGTGGAAGCCGTTGAGGAAGTCGAAGACAAGGGCCATCAGGATGATGAACCCGACGTAGGAGAAAACTATTTCCATGCTCTGCTGTCCTGACCTTGGCTAAGAGAGTGCCAAAGACTCAGGCGTTCTTGATCACCACGTTGCCGATCGCGTGGGTGTAGTCCTTGCAGGCGTCGCAGGCGCTTTCGAGGGCTTCGTAGACCTCGCGCCACTTCATGATCTCGATGGGGTTGCCACCGGTTTTGAAGAGTTCGCCGATGACCGTGGTGTAGAGCGTGTCGGCCTGATTTTCGAGTTCGGAGATGCGCACGGTTCCCGCCTGGATCTTCGCCGCGTCGGCCAGATTCCAGATGAGCGAGGTGATGCGATCAATCTCATCCACCATCTCTTTGAGGATAAAGGCGAACTGCCGAAGTGCTGCGGGCGACTCGCCAAGCTCAAAGACCACGAACGACTGCGCCACGCCTTCGATGTAGTCCAAAACGTCGTCGAGATGGCTCGCGATCTCGCGGATGTCATCACGATCGAACGGAGTAATGAAGGTCGAATTGAGCGCCAGGAAGATCTGCTTGGTGATCGCGTCGCCTTCATGCTCGATCGCCTTCAGTTCCACCGCGCGGACACGCCGATCTTCAAGCGATGTGCTGCTGGCGATGCCCTCAAAGATCCGGGCCGCCTTGACCAGGTTCTTGGTGTCCAGATCGAGCAGCTCGTGAAAGCGCTCTTCCTTCGGCATGAGCAGTCGGACGAATGAATCGAATTTCACTGGAGGAAGACCTCGTGGAGGGAGTTCGGAAAGGAGCGAAAGGTCATCGAAATCATCGTACGGACGGCATGTGACATTTCTGTGATCAGCATATCAGGCTCACTTTTGGGTCTTGTCATGCAAGAAGCCTGCCGGTCGTGCGGGGAGCCGCACCATGAAGCGCGAGCCATTGCCGGTCACGCTGGTGACGGAAACCGAAGCACTCATGCTTTCGGCTAGGTGCTTCACGATTGACAGACCGAGACCAGTGCCGCCCAGTTCGCGGCTGCGTGCGGTGTCGACGCGATAGAAACGCTCGAACAGCCGTGACAAATGCTCAGGTGCTATTCCGGGTCCCGTATCCTCCACCGTGACCAGAGCCCCTTCGCCTTCCGGAGTGACGTGGACGGTCACGCGTCCGCCGTCCGGCGTGTACTTGAGGGCGTTGTCGACTAGATGCTCCAGGATGCGGCGCAGGCGATCGGCGTCGGTGAGGACCGGTTGGGTGTCGCTCTGGACCGAATCGAGAAGGATCGCCTTCCGTGTCGCGATCTCCGCGAACGAATCGACCACTTCCAACACGACCGCTCCGCATTCGATCGGCTCGATGGTCGGCGGCTGCGCACCCGACTCCAGGCGAGACAATTCGAGAAGGTCATCGACCAGAGAAGCCATCCGGTCTGCATTTGCCCGGACGCGGGAGAGAAACCGTCGCGCGGTTTCCGCCTCTTCAAGGCCGCCGTCCTCCAGCGCTTCGACAAATCCACGAATCGAGGTCAGCGGTGTGCGCAATTCATGGGATGCGTTCGCCACGAAATCGCGGCGGATACGATCGAGACGGCTCCGCTCGCTGACGTCGTTGAAAGTGATGACCGCGCCATCCGGTTCGCCGGGTGAGGCGGGGAAGGGCACGCCGACGAGAACAAAGGATCGACCCGTGCCGACAAGCTCAATCTGTGCGGTTTGCCGCTCGCCCGAGGTCAGCACCTCGTCGATCAGCGCGCCGATCTCGGCCTCACGGAAGACCTCGAGATAGTGCGTTCCCGTCGAGCCCGCCAGATCATGGGATTGAGCCAGCGCATTGTTGGCCAGGAGCACGATGCCCTGGTGGTCCACCGCGAGAAGACCGTCTTCCATCGCGGAGAGCACGGCAGAGAAGCGCGCTCTCTCCCTGGTTGCGGCCGCGAACTGTTCCTGAATTCCCATCGCCGCTCGATTGAGAACACTCGCGAGCTTGCCGAATTCGTCGTCACGATCCTCTTGAATGCGTTGGTCGAGATCGCCCCGGGCCAGCGCTTGCGCTCCCTCGAAGATGCGAGCCATGGGTTCGGCAAGGGCGCGAGACAAGGCGATCGAGATCAGAACCGCCAACCCCAGGACCGCGAGGAGGGCGAGCCCGAGCGAGAGCTGAAGCTCGTGGATCCGCGTCTCGATCCGCGACAGGGTCAAAGAGGCGCGCGCGATTCCGAGAAGCGTTCCCTCATGACGAATAGGCACCGCGACGTACATCTGCCTCTCGTGCGTGGTGTTGGACAGTCGCTCGTTCGTTCCCTCGCCCCGCGTCACCGCATCTCTGACTTCAGGCCGCGTCGCGTGATTCTCGAGGGTGGCCATGTCCGCTCCCGAGACGGTGGTGTCCCCCACCACTACGCCGTCGAGTTGAATGACGGTCAGTCGTGTCTCGGTAGAGCGCCCGGATCGGTCGACGAGCTCATCCACCCAAGGGCCTGGACCGTCGGCCGTCCAACGGAGCGAGAGAGCCTCGGCCAGGATGCGGGCTTCCGCTCGCAGCCTGTCCTGGGTTTCCGTGCGCGTATCGAAGCCCAGCACGCGGCCTTGAATCAGAAGGACGATCATCAGCGCCACTGCGCTGGTCAGAATGCCGGCCAGGGCCAGGCGTCGTCGGAAGGTCGTCATCGCATCGCCTTTTGCATCACTCGCCGTCGCCGACATCGGCGACATCGGCGAGCCGATAGCCGATGGGCTTCACTGACACCACGCGCATCGCGATGGTTGGAAGCTTCTCTCGCAGTCTTCGGATGTGGACGTCGATGGTTCGCATGCCTTCGATGTAGCTGTAACCCCAGATGTCTTCGAGCAGACGATCGCGCGAGAGAACCCGGCCTTTGGCGTCGCCCAGCGCGATGAGCAGCGAGAACTCCTTGGCAGTCAGGTGAACCGTCTTGCCGTTCTCGGTGACAGTGTGGCGGGCGCGATCGACCTTCACCGCTCCGATGATCAGGTCGTCATTTGACGAGTCGCTTTCGGTACGATCAATCCGGCGCAGGATGGCCTTGACCCGCGCCGCGAACTCCTTGGGCGAAAAGGGTTTGACGATGTAGTCGTCGGCGCCGACTTCGAGACCGACGATGCGGTCGGTCTCTTCACTTCGAGCGGTCACGATCACCACGGGGAGGTTCTTGAGTTTGGGGGTCGCTCGGATCTGGGTGAGGATGCTAAGCCCATCGCGTCCCGGAAGCTGGAGGTCGAGAACCACCAGCAAATAGGTCTCCGATCCGAGCTTCGCCACCGCATCAAGGCCGTCGCGGGCCACGTCACAGCGCCAGCCATCTCGCTCAAGATAGTGCGTGATGAGTGTGGCGATGTCGGAATCGTCTTCAACAACGAGGGCGCGCGGCATGAATTCAATCTACAACCGGAACGATCTTCTGTCGGCGTGACATCCGCGTGACCCCTTGTTTGTTGTTTCCGTGGAATTAACCTGGCTGACCCTTGGTCTTTGCTTCGACGAACTACATTAATGAAGAGGAGACCAGCGATGAATCATCTTCAGCCCGCCGATCCAGCGCCCCGGGGCGCTTCGTCCGTTGTCGATCCGTCACGCGCCGAGACCAGACGCCGGATCGTAGTGATCGAAGACGACCGCGACATCGCAGACGCCATGAGCTACGCGCTGGAACGGGCCGGCTTCTCGGTCCGCGTGGCCCGCACAGGCGAAGAGGGCCTCGACGCGGTTCGCCGTGGAGCCGACTTGGTGCTACTCGACCTGAACCTTCCGGGCATGGACGGCCTCGAAGTGTGCCGGATGCTTCGCCGTCAGCCGGGTTCGACCCACACTCCCATCCTTATTGTCTCGGCGCGCGGCGAGGAAGTGGACCGGGTGCTCGGCCTGGAAATGGGCGCCGACGACTATCTCGTGAAGCCCTTCTCGATGAAGGAACTGGTGGCCCGCTGCCGCGTCGGCATGCGGCGTCTCGAAGCCCAGAAGGAAGGCCCGACCGGCTACGTCGACGAGAACTTCGAGATCGAGTTCGATTCCTACTTGCTTCGCTACAAGGGCGAAGAGATCCGCCTGACCCACAAGGAATTTGAGCTGGTCCGTTACATGGTGGAGCGAGCGGGACGTGTGCTGACCCGCGACAGGCTGCTTGATCGCGTTTGGGGTCAGGACGCGGAAGTCGACGTGCGCAGCATTGACGCGCACGTTCGCCGTCTTCGGGCCAAGCTGGGTCCGGCCAGGAACCACATCGAGACCGTGGTTGGCATCGGATACCGCTTCGTTAGGTAGGTAGCAGGGATCGGTCCGGCTTTAACCCGCGTGCCACGCGGCCGTCACGCGCGCCCTCTACTCTGCTCTTGTCTCAAACGCCAACTAAACACCGAGTTCACCTCGCTGTCACAGGTTGGTCATGAGCGCTCTCTAGCCTTCTCGTCATGCTTACACGATTCCAACCCCACTCCGCGCCCAACACGGCGTTCGCGAAGATCCGCGTCTTCGCCGTCATCCTGGCGACCATCTTTGGCTCGTGGAGCCAGATGGCGTCCGCGCAAACCGACGAAGGCCGGATCACCGGTATTGTCCGTGACGCGTCGGGAGGCGTCGTGCCCGGCACCACCGTCGTCGCAACGAACGAGCAGACGGGCGACTCGCGGGAGACTGTGACCAACACCGAGGGTCGATATGTGTTTCTCGGCCTTCGGCCCGCTCTTTACAATGTGAAGGCTCAGCTCTCCGGGTTCGCCAAGGCCGAGATGAAGGCGCAGAAGGTTTCGGCTGGACAGGAAGTCTCGCTGGACATAGCACTCAAGACCGCCAGTCTCGCTGAGACCATCGAGGTCATTGGCGAGGGGTCGGCTCTCGACTCTTCCTCGGCCCGCCAGGGTGCCAACGTCAGCGAGCGCGAGGTCAGCCAGCTTCCCGTCAACGGTCGCCAGATCTCGCAACTCTATCTCCAGGCTCCGGGTGCTGTGAACACCGGGACCGGCACGTTCGGCGACATTCGTTTCTCGGGCCGCGCGGTGGAACAGAACATCATCCGTTACGACGGCATCGAAGGCTCCGCCATCATCGACGCGTCTCCCGGGAACCTGAATGGCGAGGTGCCATCGCCCTTCCGCCTCCAGGCAAGCCTTGAGAACGTGCAGGAGTTCCGGGTCGAATCAAGCAACTTTCCCGCGGAGTACGGCACGGGCACGGGTGGTCAGATCACGGTGATCACCAAGTCCGGCACGAACGCCTTTCACGGCGGCGCGTTTGAGTATTTCCGCGACCAGAAACTCGACTCTCCAAACGCCTTCGACTCGATCATCAACGGCAAACAGGCGAAGTCGCCGCTGCGGCAGCATCAATTCGGAGCGTCCATTGGCGGCCCGCTGGTCAAGGACAAGGCGTTCTTCTTCTTCAGCTATGAGGGCTATCGCCTTGATTCCGGTATCAATTTCGTCGAAGCCGTTCCTTCGGCGGCAGCCCGCGCGCGCGCCGTTCCCGCCATCGTTCCTCTGATCGATGCCTTCAAGGCACCGGGCGCCATCATTCTCCCAGGTGCGTCGGCGAACGCGGACTTTGATATCGCTCAGCTCCAGACCCTTGCCACCGTCCGTGAGAATTCCTTCGCCGGCCGTCTCGACGTGAAGCTCAATCCCTCGAACCGGCTCTATCTTCGATACTTCAACGACAAGGGAGACAATGACGCGCCGGAAGGTGTCACCGGTCGCCACGTCGCCATTCAGAGCAAGCCGCAGAACGGCGTGTTTGCCCTGCAGAGCAACCTCGGTTCGAGCACGATCAACGAAGCGAAGATCGGTTACAACCGCGCCGACACGCAGATCAACGGCATCGCTCCGACCGTGAACGGAATCGATCTCTCCGCGATCACGATCAACATCACGGGCAGCGTCGCGAATTCCGGCATCGCCGGCCAGGGATCGACCTCCGGCACCGCCATTCCCGGCGGTCTGGTGCGACAGAACTCCGCCACCAACGGTCGCGGCGCACCCTACCGCCCCTACTC
>JBDSLN010000257.1:0-8985 GCA_039916365.1 Vicinamibacteria bacterium | reverse complement strand
GCCTTCGGTGCTGTCCACGCGGATCAGGTCGCCTTCCGAGATGAACGGAGGCACCATGACCATCAGGCCGGTTTCCATCTTCGCGGGCTTGGTCTGGTTGGAGACCGACGCGCCCTTGATCGAGGTTTCGGTTTCGATCACGCGCATTTCTACAGTCATCGGCACTTCAATGCCCACGGGCGTCCCTTCGTACATCTCGACCTTGAGCTTGAGGTTTGGAATCAGATAGTTGACGGCGTCGCCGAGCACTTCACCGGAGAGAGCGATCTGCTCGAACGTCTCGTTGTTCATCAGATGGTGCATGTCGCCTTCGGAGTAGAGGTACTCCATCTGGGTGTCTTCCAGATAGGCGCGCTCCGCCATGTCGACCGAGCGAAAACGATGCTCGAAGATCGATCCGGTCTTGAGGTCACGCATCTTCGCCTGGACAAATCCACGGAGGTTGCCGGGCGTCTTGTGAACGGTCTCGATGATGCGGGTGAGGTTCTTTTCGAACAGGATGACCATGCCCCGCTTGAGTTGGGTGGCTGCGATTGTGGAAATTGTCTTGTCCTCCGGTTGATCTGCTCGAGGTCGGGGTTGTTGCGAAGACGCAACTCAGAGACCTGGCGACTGTCACCAGCGTGCCGACCCGAGCCGTGAATTATACCGTCTCGACGAGCACTTCCAGACCGGTGCGGTCGACCTTCGCGTCCAGCACGCGGAATCCGCGCGCTTCAAGGTCGCGGATCAACGCCTCGCGTTCGGCGCACGGCACCACGGTGAGAACGATGCCGCCTCCTCCCGCTCCGCAGACTTTGCCGGCGCCGCCGTGGCGTCGAGCCGACTCTATGATGCGGTCGACTTCCTCCGTCGACACCCCAGGGGCAAGCGAGCGGCGCGCGTTCCATTCCCGCGCGACGGCGCGGATCAGCCCCCCTTCGTTTTCGGTGGTGATGGCGGCACACGCGTCGTTCGCGGCGCACACAATCTCCGCGAACGAGGCGCGCACGTCTCCGGTCCCATCGACCTGGGCCTTGAACATCTCCCAGTTGTTGAGGCCCGAGAAACGAGTGATGCCCGCGTCCACCAGCAGGATGCGGTCCTCGACGAAAACGGGGTCTTCGACCAAACGCGCGGTCAAGATCTCGCCGGGATGAAGACCCACTTCGAGCACTCCTCCATGAATCGCCGCCTCGTAGTCCTGGATGCCGGTTGGAACCCGGATCACCTGCGCTTCTGCGTCACGCACAAGGTGACGGAGGTCCGAGCTCTTCAACTCGCGCGACAACGAACCGGCCACTGCCGCTGCGATCGTCACCGCCAGAGCCGACGACCCGCCAAGTCCGGAGCCCGCGGGCACGCGCGAGGTTGTTTCGATCCGAAGGCCGGTGGTTACCCCGAGAGCTTTCAGGATCTGGATCACCAATCGGGTGTGGGCGTGGTCCTCGATCGACGCCACATCGACGGCACGGGCGGCGGCACCCGTGTCTATGGAAACGATCTCGATCCCCTCGGCCAGGGGCGTGACTTTCGTCGTGGCCCGGAGGGTGACCGCGGCGTTGACCGTCCGGGCACCCGGGTGCCAGAGATAAAGAGGCCAGATATCAAGCGTGCCGCCGGCGATATCAACCCGCGCCGGTGCGCTCGCAGTGCAGGATTTCATCGGGCGCGGATGCTAGCAGCCCGTGGTCAAAGTCGGTCGTGCCCCGGGGGCCGGCTGCGCGCCGGCACCGAGCCGAGCGATGCGCGCGATGGGCGCGACCTATACTTCTCCCGCCATGGAAGCGTGTCCAAAATGCGGCAAGCCCGTGGAGCCACGGGCCCGCATCTGCGCGTGGTGCGGCGTCATCCTCGCCAAGGTTCGCGCAAGGACCGATCGCACCGCCACCGTTGCTCCGGCGACGCCACGGATGTCAGGCCGTCCGCTCCCGAAGTTAAACCCGACGCCCATCGCGGCCACTCAGCTCGTCGACGACGCCCACGTCTCCCCGAAAAGCGCGTTGATCAAAGTTGTCGCGGCGACGGCGATCGCGGTCGGCGCGTTGCTCTATTTCAATCGCAGCGGGCCACCGGTGGAGACCAAGGCGCTGACCAGTCCACCTTCGATCCCCGAGCCAAAGGCGTCGCCCTTCCCTACCAGAGGTCCGGTCAACAACCTGAATCCGTTGTCGCCCCCCGACGCGACTTTTCTGAATGCGCTTGGAGAGGGGATGCAGAAGAATCCGGAGGCGGTCCTGGGGGATGCTGACACCATCCGGGTGGAAGCCCTCTATCGAACCCATACCGACAATGAGAATCTGAAAGGGTTTCTGATCGCCATCCATTTCCGGCGCGCCAGTCGCGAGATGCAGCTCGCTTCGTATGCCAAGATGGACGAGAGCCTGTCGCGTATCAAGGAACTCGATGGCGAAAAGCCCGATGTGTACGCCTTCGAGGCGCAGGCCAAAGCGCGACAGGACATCTGGGACGCGTCACTCGCGGCCTCGCAGAAATACGAGGCGCTCTCCGGAGACGCGACCATCAACATGTCCTTCACGATGGCGGTGGCGCTCGATCGGCTGGGGCGACCGAAGGATGCGCTCTCCGTTTTGGAGCGGCCGATCTTCGACGGCTGCCAGGGCGCCGCTCGCGCGACGAGCGTCCAAGCTTGCGACGGCATGCGGCAGCTCCGGATGAATCTGCAGGCAAAGCTCGGTGGAACCGCAACCGCTGCGGCGGAGGTTGAACGTCAACGCGCCCAACTGGCCGTCGATCCGGCGAAACAACAGATCGGATCAGACCTCTTCGACATCCGATTCGACGGAGAAAGCCAGAACGGTGTTGCGAGAGACGTGCTGTTCGTTCTCAATCGCGCCTACACGCGCTTGGCCGACACTTATTACGTCCGCCCCAACCGTCGGATCCCGGTTGTTCTGCACTCCGGCCAGAGCTACTTCACTGCGACGGGCGCGCCTTTCTGGTCGGGTGGACAGTTCAGCTCCCACACCGGCGCCATCCAAATCCCCATCCGGGGCATCCCCTCCACCCTGCCGCGTGAGATGGAAGACGTCCTGGTCCACGAGCTTTCGCACGCATTCGTTGACGAGATGTCGGGCGGGTTCGCGGGAAGCAGCCTTCAGGAGGGACTCGCCCAATACATGGAGGGAAAACGCATCGAAACGGAGATGACGTCCGCCGAGCTGAAGGCTCTGGCGAACACCGGCAATCCCAACGTGATGTCGTTCTACATGCTCTCGCTGGCCATGGCCCAGCAAATGGTTTCGTCACGCGGACAGGGTCAGATCAATGAACTGCTCAAGGCGATGAAGAATGGCGGGTCCGAAGACGCCGGCTTCAAGAAGATCTACAACCAGACCGCCGAGGCGGTCAGGATGGAGATCCTGGCGACCTTCTGGAGGCGCTACAGCTGAGACGCTGCCGCTTCGTCCGCGAGGACGACCAGGCCCGGGTGATCTCGAAACGACGTGCAAGGCCATTCGGCGCTTATTAGATCGTCGCGCATCCGGCGCAGCGCTTCTGCTTTTGATCCTCCCGTCGCAAGCAAAACCAGTTTCGGCGCGTCCAGGATCGTCTCCACGCCCATCGTAATTCCGCGCACCGGGCCCGGGACATCTCCGCCCAGGGTGGCGAAGGTCGCGTCATCAAGGGTGATGACGTGAGTACGGGGCTTGACCTGGCGAGGAAGGTTGTAGGCGACGTGGCCATCGGCTCCAATGCCCAGAAATACCATGTCGAGCCCGCCTGCTTTCGCGATCGCAGCCTCATAGCGAACACACTCGGCCGCGGGATCCGCCGCCTCTCCGTCAGGAATGAAACGACGCTCCTCGGCGACATCGAGCGGCTCCCAGACATGCTTCACCATGAACCGAAAGAACGTTTGAGGCATCGCCTTGGGCAGAAGCACCTCGTCGAGATTGAACGTGGTCGCCGCTTTGAAGTCGAAGCGGCCCTGGGCCCGGCGTTTTGTGAGGAGACGGTACATCGCAATCGGCGTGCGCCCGGTAGGCAGCGCCACCACAAGACGAGGGTTCCGTGCGACTTCGTCTTCGAGAAGAGATGCGCCGCGTTCCGCGACTTCCGCGGCAGACCGAAGGACTTCGATTTTCATAGTTGCGCGAAGGTGATGAGACGAACACCCGATCGCTCAATCGCCGTCTTGACCCGGACATCGCACAGCGCGGCCAGCTCACGGACGCGCACGACGGCATAGGAACTGGAGGACGCAAGCTCGGCATCCTCGTGAGCCGGGTGACACATCATCTCGGTGGAGCCTTCCGAGAGGCTCTCGATGATGGAGATCAGGCTCTCGACGGAGACGCCGGTGTCGAAAAAGCCTTCTTCAAAGAATTCATTCGAGCGGATGGATTGTGCGGCGAGATCTTTCGCCATGGCACCACCCGCGTTGCGCACCGGCAGGCCTTCTCGCTTCGCGAGCGCGCTGACCGCTTCGAAGACGTCCGGACGGCGATGAGAATGATGATGAGAATCGATGTGGGTTGGCTTGCGACCGAAAATCTCCATGAATCGCCCGAACTGTGCGTCGAGTTCGCGCGCGATCTCTTCCGCGCTGGCGCCGCCAAGGCCCTCGGGCTTGGCCGGCTGATGGCCACTGCTATCCACGAGCGTGGGCACCGCGGCGGGCGGCAACGCGGGACGACCGCCGGTCAGAGCGAAATGAAGGCCGATCCCAAGCTCCGGATTCTCCCGTGAAAATGAGGCCGCCTCGCGAATGCCGTCGTAGTTCACCATCGCCGAAGCACTCGTCACGATGCCGAGGCGATGTGCTTCAAAGATGCCCGTATTGATTCCGTGAGTTCGGCCGAGGTCGTCGGCATTCACGATGAGGCGTTTCGTCTCCGCGTTCAAGAGCGGGCCGCCTTTCGCGAGCGATAGAGATCGAGGGCCATGGCAAGCGCGCCCTCCGCCGGACTGCGCTCCAGCCTCGTTGGAACAGCGCCCGCAATCCCTGCCTTCTGAGTGATGACGTCGGCCAGGGTCGGCAGCCCCGTGAAAAGACCGCCTGAAAAAATCAGAGGGAAAGGCGCGCCGCCGAAATCCAACTGACGCGCCACCGACCGGGCGATCGCCGCCAGCTCGTCGGACGCTTCTTCGACCAGGCGCATCGCGATCAGATCTCCGGATTGTGCTACCGCGATGGCCGTGGGTGCCAGCTCCGCCATCCTCTCGCGAGTCAGAGTTCCGCCGTAGGCCATGGGCGGCAGTTCGGAGAGAGCGGTGACTTTCAGAGCTTCAAAAATCGCGTATCGCAGCCGTGTCTCTTCCCCGCGTCCTTCGGCAGAGCGGATCGCCGCAATCAACGCGCGCTGGCCGATCCAACCCGCGGAGCCTTCGTCCGCAAGGATGGGACCGAGGCCGCCCGCGCGTGCAGTGTTGCCCTGTCGATCGATACCGTAAGCAATCGATCCCGTCCCCGCGACCACCACCACACCCACCCGATCGGGCGCGCCCGCGGCGATGGCGATCACGGCATCGTTGACGACCAGAGCATTCGCGCGGAAACCAAGACGACGGAGGAGAGAACGGATGAGTGTTCCTTCGTGCGGCCGATCGACCCCCGCCATCCCGAGGCAGAGCGCGTCGGGACGTTCTTCGGGACAAAGCGCGTCGAGCAACTCCGCGAGGACCTTCTCGACCGCAAGCTCGCCATGGACGTGCAGGTTCGCTCCCGCGCCACGCACCGTATTGAGAACATTCCCGTTCTCATCGGCCACGACGCCGATGGTCTTGGTGCCCCCCGCATCGACTCCTACGATCAGCGCCATGCGCCCGGGTCCTTGACTAGCCTTCGAAGACGACGATGTCGCGAAGATTGCGGTACTTCTCGTTGTAGTCAAGGCCATAGCCCACCACGAAAAGATCTTCAATGGTGAAGCCGGTGTAGTCGACCTTCACTTCGATGAGACGGCGCGAAGGCTTCGACAGCAGCGACGCCACACGGATCGACCGGGGACCGCGCGCGAGCAGCAGGTTCACCAGATAGTTCAAGGTCAGCCCGGTGTCGACGATGTCTTCCGCAATGATGAGATCACGGCCCTTGATGCTGGAGTCGAGGTCCTTCGACAGCTTCACTTCACCGGACGATTTCGTCGCGGCCCCATACGACGAAACGGCAATGTAGTCCATGGAAAGCGGCAGGTCGATCCACTGACACAAATCGGTCATGAACGGGCAGGCGCCCTTCAGGACCGCGATCACGTGCGGCTCCTGGCCTGCCATGTCTTGGGTGATTTGAACGCCCATCTCGCGGATACGGGCGGAGATCTGATCGTGAGACAACAGCAGCTTCATTTGGGAAGGATCCAATCGGATGAGGTCTTGATGAATGAGAGGCGCAAGCGCGCCCTCGCTTGCGACGCGGACGTTAACAAACATTTGCCTTTGACCTGCATGGCTTTCGCGACTAGAGTCTCCTTATCTTGGTGGGCCTCCACACTAGATATTGTGGAGTCGCGACCCGATCCATCCATATGTTCGGTCAAGACGGCGACTGGCGTCAGCGCACGATGATCGACAAACCCTGACCACGAGAGAAGAAATTCAAATGAGAAAACTTATTCGAAGTTGGCGGAGTGCAACGCTTGCGATCGCGCTTGCCTCGATTTTGATTCCGGCTGGTCCTGCCATGGCGCAAACCACGACCGGATCGATCTCTGGACTGGTGGTCGACCAGTCGGGCGGCGTCCTCCCGGGTGCCACCGTCCTGGCCGTTCACGTTCCGTCCGGCACCCGCTACGAAGCGGTGGCCCGAGCGGATGGCCGCTATTCCATCCAGGGCGTGCGCGTCGGCTCGCCTTACACGGTGACGATCAGCATGCAGGGTTTCCAGCCTCGGATGGTCAAGGACGTGACCGTCAGTCTCGGCGCCTCGGTCGACGTGGACGCGACGCTCAAGACCGCGAACCTCAGCGAAGAAGTGACGGTGACCGCCGAGAGCAATCCGATCTTCAGTTCTGCGCGCACGGGGGCGGCTACTTCCGTGAGCCGTGATGTCATCGCGACGCTGCCAACCCAGTCCGACCGCATCGACTCCTTCGTTCGCCTTTCGCCCCAGTCAAGTGGCAAGGATCTTTCTTTCGGCGGCGCCGACAATCGTTTGAACAACATCACGGTTGACGGGTCCTACTTCAACAACTCGTTCGGCTTGGGCGCCGCTCCCGGCGATCGCACCAACGTCGCCCCCATCGCCATGGCCGCGGTCGAGGAGATGCAGGTGAACGTGGCGCCCTACGACGTCCGACAGGGACACTTCGTCGGCGCCTCCGTCAACACCGTGACCCGCAGCGGAACGAATTCTTTCCAAGGTTCGGCCTACTGGTGGTTTCGCAACAACAAGCTGGTCGGGAAGACCGCGGGGATAAACGCCTTCAATCCTGGCACCTTTGATTTCCACAAGTACGGCGGCTACCTGTCGGGGCCGGTCATCAAGAACAAGCTGTTCTTCTTCGGCAGCTATGAGGATGACGCGGTGACCCAGCCCGGAACCACGTTCGAGGCAAATACCGGCGGCCAGACGGTTGGCGGCAACACGACGCGGGTCCTCGCATCGGATCTCAACACTCTCAGCTCGTATCTCAAGACGAATTTCAAGTACGACACCGGTCCTTATCAAGGCTACGACCACCAGACTCCCTCGAAGCGCTACCTCGCGAAACTGAACTACAACCTGAACGACCGGAACAAAGCCAGCTTCCGGTTCAGCCGCCTCGATTCCAGCACCGACGTGCTGCTCTCGAACTCCTCGTCGCTTGGCTTCGGCACCAGGCGCAGCAACACGACGGGCCTTAACTTTCAGAACTCGAACTATTCGATCGGGGAAAACAACCGCTCCTTTATCGGCGAGCTCAACAGCACGGTCGGGTCGAGCAGTTCCAACACGCTGATCGTCGGCTACAACAAGTCGGACGAGAGCCGCGGCTATCGCGGGGAGATCTTCCCACTGGTCGATATCCTCGAAGCGGGGACCGTGTACACCACGTTCGGCTTCGAGCCCTTCACTCCGAACAACGAGCTTCGCTACAAGAGCTGGCAGTTCCAGGACAACTTCACCAAATACGCCGGCAAGCACACATTCACCGGCGTCGCCACCGCTGAGAAGTACCAGTCGGAGAATGTGTTCTACCCTGGTTCGCAGGGCGTCTACGTGTACAACTCGCTCGCCGACTTCTACCGTGATGCGAACGACTACCTGGCCAACCCGAACCGCACCACTTCGCCCGTGACCTTGAATCGCTTCCAGGTTCGCTACCTGAACATCCCTGGCCTCACCAAGCCCACCCAGCCGCTCTCGGTGTGGTACGCGGGCTTAGGCGTGCAGGACGAGTATCAGTTCAGCAAGACCTTCAAAGCGACCGCCGTGCTCCGCGTCGACCGGCCCTCTTTCGGCGACACGGGCTTCCAGAACGCGGTGGCCGATGGCCTGACCTTCCGCGACGAGAACGGAAACCCGGTCAAGTACGAGTCAAAGAAGCTTCCTGACCCGAACCTCCAGTGGTCTCCGCGGGTTGGCTTCAATTGGGACGTGAAGGGCGATCACACCACGCAGGTCCGCGGTGGATCGGGCATCATGTCCGGACCGCCGCTCTACGTCTGGATCTCCAATCAGGTTGGAAACACGGGCGTCCTGACCGGATTCGATGACCTGCGCAACACGACCTCGCGACCGTTCAATCCAAGCCCCAACGCCTACAAGCCGACGAACGTGACCGGCGCACCCGCGGCGAGCTATGAACTCGCACTCACGGACAAGAACTTCAAGTTTCCTCAGGTCTGGCGAACGAATATCGCGGTGGACCGCAAGCTTCCCGGCAACATGATCGGGACCGCTGAGTTCCTGTACAACCGCGACGTCAATGGCATCTACTACATCAACGCCAATCAGACCTCTCCAAACTCCGCGTTCGTGGGAGCCGACAATCGCCCACGATGGACGACCGTCTCGTGCAACATCGCTTTGCCAAATTCGGCCACGAACTGCGCCAACCG
>JBDSLN010000256.1:0-3446 GCA_039916365.1 Vicinamibacteria bacterium | reverse complement strand
TGATCTCCCGAAGATGACTCAGTCGGGACGGCCCGCATCCCGCCAGGTGTCGATCGAACGCTTCCAGATCCGGAAGGGAAATCTGTTCGTCAACGACCAGAAACTCCCGATCGAGCTCTCGTGGCCAAACGTCGAGGCGAACCTCACGTCTGACGCGAAGAATGTCTTGAAAGGCGCGCTGAGCGCCGGCCCCGGACCGATGCGTTTTGGCGATCTGGCTCCGCAGGACGGGAGCATCGCCGCCGAGGCCCGTTTCTCCGATTCGATACTGCATGTGGAGAAAGGCTCATTCACCGCCGGCGCGTCGACCCTGACGGTCACAGGTGAGGTGGATCTGCACAACGAGCCGAAAGGCCAGTTCCAGGTGATGGGCGCGCTGAATCTGGAAGGCTTCGACCGCTCGATCGCAGGCACCGGCCTCGGTCTGAAAGGCATCGCGCAGACAAAGGCAGTCATCGCACTCAACGGACCAGGCTTCACGCTGGCCGGAACGATGCGCGGTCAGCAGGGAGCTTTTGATTCGCTCCCCATCGAGGCTTTTTCCACGAACGTGTTCTGGGACGGTTCGAACGTCCGTCTCCACCAACTTCTTCTTCGGGTGATGGGCGGCAAGGCGGCGCTCAACGTGGATGCTCTCGCGAACGCGCCTGTTCGTGTGGCGGGCACGCTCGACGCGCTCAACGCGGAGCCGATGCTTCACTGGCTCTTCGCCTACAGCGGTGCCCGTCTGGGTGCGCGTGTTTCGGGACCGATTGATCTGTCCTTCCCCAAGGGCGCGTCGAATCTGCTGAGCGGCGCGGGGGACCTGAAGCTTTTGGGAGATCCGGCCCTCGGGGATCCGGTTTCCGGCGTGTTCCCGTTCAAGGCTGCGGCGGGCGTGATCACCCTCGATGGAGCGCACATCGAAGCTCCCCAGACGACCGTCACCGTCAGCGGAAAGATTCAGCCGGATCGACATCTCGGCCTCGATGTAAAACTCACGAGTCAAGACCTTGTCGTCACCGATGGCATCGGCACGCGCCTGCGCGCCGCGTTTGGAGCCGTGAATCCTCAACCGCTTGGGTTCATCGGCAAGGGCACCCTCGAAGGACGGGTCACCGGAACAACGACTTTGCCGGTCGTCACCGGCCATTTCCTGGGAACCGAGATCGCGTATCTGGGTGTTCCCTGGGGCAACATCGATTGGACCGGCGCGGTGTCCACCGTGGACCTCAAGAGCGACAAGCTCCTGGCGACCCGTGGAGCCTCTCGTGTGGAGATGCGCGGGACGCAGCGTTTGGGCGCTACTGGCGTGGATGACGCGATCGACCTCTCGGTCCAGATCAAGGAGTGGCCAGCGAAGGAACTTCTCAAGGTCATCCAATCAGAAGTCGTTGTTGATGGCGATGTGTCCGGCACGATGCACCTTGCGGGAACGCGCGCAAAGCCCGTCGGCGATGCGCGTCTCACCGCAGTTTCGGGCAAGGCGTCCGGCTTCGCATTCGCCAAGGCCGACCTCGCTCTGAAGTTTCAGGGGGAAGCGTTGAAGGTCGAAAGCCTCAAGGCGTCCGTTGGTGGAGGCGACCTGATCGTCAAGGGCACCCTGACCACGGAAGCTGGAGTGTCGGCATTCGCCGGAGATGTCGAGGTCCATGAAGTGGAAATCGCCGACCTCGGACTTCAAGCGGGGCCGGGTCCCACCTTCGGCGGCCACGTCAACGGGCGAGCGACGATCAGCGGTCCGATCGAGAGACCAAGAGTGACGGCGCATCTCGAATCAACCCGCATCTTCTACGGCGATGAAGGTGTCGGCGCGATCGCCCTTGATATCGAGGGCAAGAGCGACGGCCTTCTCAACATCACCGCGCACTCCGCCTCACCGCGCTTCACCGCGGACGTGACCGGCACGGTTGACGCGAAGGCACCGCACATGAGCCACCTCAGCATCAACCTCCTCAACGCCCGCATCGACCCCGCGCTGCGCGCCCTGGGCTCCCGCTTCGAGAACGCGGTGGCGATCACCGCGTCCGCCACTGCCAAGGTGGAAGGACCTTTGATGGAGCCCGACTCGATCACTGCGTCCATCCGCGAAGGCCGGCTGAAAATCGCGGTTCCCGAATACGCGATCGAGGCCGCGCCGGGGTTCGTGATCGACGTCGAGCGGAGACAGATCCGGATCGCCGGATTGAATCTGAAGGGCGAGGGAACCTCGCTCAGCGTGTCAGGAAAGATCGCCCTGCGACCGGACGACGACAACGAAATCGCGGTCACGGGCCGCGCCGACCTGCGCGTGCTGTCCGCTTTCTCGCGAGACTGGAGGGCGCGTGGTTCGGCCACGCTGCGAAGTCAGATTGGGGGCACCGCGAAGTCGCCCCGGCTTTCGGGAGGGCTCGATGTCGAAGACGGGGCGCTTCGTCTGCGTACGTTCCCCCAGGGCCTCGACGGTCTGAATGGACGCGTGATCTTCAACGAAACACAGGCCCGGGTCGCCGGCCTCGAAGGTCGATTTGGTGGGGGACGGGTTTCGGTTTCCGGGCAGATGAGCTTTGGCGGATCGGGCCCGCCGTCCTTTGATTTTTTCCTCAATGGCGACCAGCTCGGCATTCGTTATCCGGAAGGATTGCGCGCCACCTTCGGCGCCGCCCTTCGCCTTCAAGGCACGACCGAAGCCCATTGGCTGACCGGTGATCTCAACGTTTCAAAGGCGATTTGGACGCGGAAGTACGCCATCACCTCCGAGTTGTTCAGCACGCAGACCACGTCCAACGCGAGAGGTGGCTTCTCCGTGAATTCGGGATTCAAGCAATCGCCCATGAGACTGGACATCGCGATCAGGGCGCCGGGCACGCTGCGGCTCAACAACAACCTTGCGGATATCGTGGCGAACGCAGATCTAGCACTCACCGGTTCTCCCACGGAACCGCAACTGCTCGGCCAGGTTGAGATCGAGCGCGGCAGCGTCTTCTTCCGAGGAAACACCTACGAAGTACGGAAAGGCATCGCGCATTTCTCTAATCCGCGGGAAATCAATCCGGTCTTTGACATCGAAGCGGACACGCGAGTTCGCAACTATCGCCTCACTCTTCAAGCAAACGGCACGCTGGACCGTGTCACCACACGCATCACCTCCGATCCGCCTCTCACCACCACCCAGATCGCAAGTTTGCTCACCGGTGGATCGGAGAACGATATTCAGCGCGCCGGTTCCTCGACCAGCCAGCTTGACGTGATCGGTCGGGGCGGCGTCAGCGCCTTGGCTTCCACCTGGCTCGAGGAAAACATCACCGGCCGGGTGGCGGAGGGCTTTGGCCTCTCTCGTCTTTCGATCGAGCCCGGCTTGTTTGGCCGCACCGACACGCGGCTGACCGTGGGCAAGCGCGTGACGTCGGCGCTCGAAGTCGTGTACTCGCGCGGGCTCTCGGGTGGTTCTGAAAATCAGCTCGCCACCGCCGAGTATTCCCTGACGA
>JBDSLN010000255.1:0-3828 GCA_039916365.1 Vicinamibacteria bacterium | reverse complement strand
CTTGATTTGTACGAGCACGCGTATCAAATGGACTTCGGGGCCGCGGCGGCGAAGTACGTCGATGCGTTCTTCGCGAACGTCCAGTGGGATGAAGTTCACAAGCGGCTCGAAGCGGCGCGCAAAGCGTAGTCCCGGGCAAGTCCATTTGAAATTCAGTGCATCGTTCTACTCAGCGCGCAGCGCGACCATCGGACGAACCCGCGTCGCCCGCTGGGCCGGGACTACGACGGACAGCAGAGAGATGGCTGCGACGAGCAGGAAGACCGCAACATAGGTCAGGGGATCAAGTGCCGAAACACCGAAGAGCATGCTGGCGATACCATCGCGTCCGAAAGTGGCGATTGCCAGCGACACGGCGAGACCGATCGTCAAACCCATGCCAATCTGACGCGCGCCCTGCTTCACCACCATCGACAGAATCTTCGAAGCGCCTGCGCCCAGCGCCATGCGGACGCCGAACTCGACGGTCCGCTGACTCACGGAGAACGCCATGACTCCGTAGATCCCGACTGCGGCGAGGATGATGGCGACGATGCCGAGCGCGCTGAACATCGCGGCGGTGATGCGGTTGATGGACACGGCCGCATCAAGATGGAACTTCGGCGTCCCGGTGAAGTAGAGCGGCAGATTCGGATCAACCTTGCGCACTTCGCGACGCAGATCGGGCAGAAGACCCTCGGCCGTCTGACCCGCGCGTGGTCTCACGATCACCGTGGCGAACTGGCTGGCGAGTGGCTGTGGAGCTGCGGGTCCAAAAGCCAGGGAGTAGAACGGAACGTAGAAGCCGATCTTCTCGTCGACGTTCCGCCCATTAAAGGGTCCCAACATGCGGACGCTGCTCACCACGCCGACGATGCTGCGCCACGGGCCGAACTGCGGCGTGCTTCCGTCGCCGGTGCGGAAACGGCGTCCAACGGCGCTCTCGCTGCCGAAGTGCTTGCGCGCAAAGGCCTCATTCACGATGGCCACCGGCTGTTTCGTATCAAGATCTTCGCCGTCGAAGCGACGGCCTTCGAGAAGCTTCTGGCCGGTCACGTCGAAGAACGTCGGCGAGACCTGCTCGAAGTTGACCTGCGGCCGATCGCCTTTGTTGTTGTAGGTCTTCCCTTCGATCTCGATGGGCCCATTGCCTGCGAACACCATCTGGAAGCGACTGGTCAGAGCCACACTCTCGAACTGCGGCGAGTTCTGCAACGATGTCAGAAGGCGATCGTAGAAAAGCTTGCGCGCTTCGGAGTCCGGATAGTCGCCGTCCATCAGGCCCATGCGGGCGGACATGATGCCCTCGGTGTCGTAGCCGAAGTCGATGGTCTGCTGGTTCACGATCGACCGCACCTGGAGGATCGAGCCGATCAAAAGGATGCAGGTGGTGGCGATCTGGAACACGACGAGACCGCGGGTCAAAAGGCTGACGCTGCGCGAACTGTTGCCGCGGCCGCTGTCTTTGAGCGCCGACGCGGAGTCCGTGCGCGATGACATCAGTGCGGGAAGCAGGCCGGATGCAATGGTCGCGACGAACGCCGACGCCACCGTGACCAACAGCGCGAGCCGGTCGATCTCAAAGACCATCCACCTCGGTGGACCGTTCGTCTGGCTGTGCAATGCCGCCGAGATCCAATCAACGGAGAGATAGGCCAATCCAACACCGAGCAGGCCGCCGAGGGAGGCAACGAGCAGGCTCTCGGTCAGCATTTGGCGGATGAGACGGATCCGCGTCGCACCCAGCGACGACCGGATCGCCAACTCCTTCAGACGAATGGTGGCCCGCGCGAACTGCATGTTCATCACGTTCACGCAGGCGATCAGCAGCACGCCCACGCCGAACGCCAGCATGGTCAGCAGCATCCCGCGCACCGGCAGCGGTGTGAACGTATTGATCAGCGGGAGAACCTGAGCATCGGTGAACTGCTTGTTGGTGTCGGGATAGGCCGACGCGAAACGTCGGGCGAAGGCCGAAAACTCCGCCTGGGCCTGTTCCAGCGCCACGTCACGCTTGATCAGCCCGATGACGTTCGGACTGTTGGCCTGAGGATCATTGCGCGCTTTGACCGGGAATTCGCTGTAGAGCGGAATCCACATCTCTTCATTATTGGGGAAGCTGAACGCCTTGGGCATCACGCCTACGATCGTCGCGGCCTTTCCATTCAGGCGGACATCCTTGCCAAGGACGTTCTGCGCACCGCCGAAGTCGCGCTGCCACGCTCCGTGGCCGATGAGGAGCACCTTCGGAGCGCCCGGTTTGTTGTCTTCGACGCTGAAGTCGCGCCCAAGAACCGGCGTTACGCCGAGAATGCGAAGAAAGTCCTCGGTGATGTAGGCGCCGGTGTAGCGGCGGGGCTCCCCATCGAAGGTCAGATTGACGGTGGATCCATTGAGGTAGGCGGCCATCAGGTCGAACGACTTCTGCTCCGTCCTGAACTCCTCGAAGTCCATCGCGAAGACCTGATTGTTCGCCCCAAACGGCGTCACCGTGGACGGATCGATAAAGGTGACGTTGGTCAGGCGATCGGCGTTCGGGAACGAGAACCCACGGAGCATGGTGCCGTTGACAGTGGTGAACATCGTGGTCACCGCGCAGATTCCGAGCGCCAGAACGAAGACGGAGAGGGCGCAGAACGCCTTGTCTTTGCCAAGGACGCGGAGCCCGAGGCGTAGGTCCTGACGGAAAGTCTCGAACATGGTGAACCTCGAAGGCGAAACGAAAATCCGGGCGAGCCCTCGGTGATGAGAGGGTTACAAAAGAAGACGTAGCACCCTGCGAAAAGGTTCCAGAGAGCGGCTACGACTTCGGAGCGCGATTCGCTTTGTTGAACAAGCACGCCGGATTGCGCATCGCGGGAGCGGTTAGAGTCGCGATTCGCATGACTGTAGATACTGGAACCAAACGCGTGATGGGCCTCGAATGGCCCGCCCAGGTGACCACCGCAGAGCGCCGCTCTCTGGTGGCGGGCGGCCTCGGCTGGATGCTCGACGCCATGGACGTGATGATCTATTCCATGGTGCTCGCGGAGCTGGTGCTCTCGCTGGGCATGAGCAAACCGCAGGCAGGCCTGCTCAATTCGCTGACTCTCTTCGCCTCAGCCATCGGCGGTCTGGGCTTCGGCGTGCTGGCCGACCGGATCGGACGCACGCGGGCGCTGATGGGGTCCATCCTTATGTACTCCCTCGCGAGCTTCGCCTGCGGTCTGTCGACTTCGATACCGCAGCTCGCGGTCTTCCGGTTCATCTTAGGACTGGGGATGGGCGGCGAGTGGACCACCGGCGCCGCGCTGATCGCGGAGACCTGGCGCGCCGAGCATCGCGGCAAGGCGCTTGGCATCATGCAGTCGAGCTGGGCGATCGGCGAAATGCTGGCCGCAGGGGTGACCCTCGCTATCCTGCCGACCTTCGGATGGCGCGCCGTCTTCTTCGTGGGTGTGATTCCGGCGCTGGCGGTGCTGTGGATTCGCAAGGACGTCCCGGAGTCGGAGATCTGGCTGGCACGCGGCAAAGAAAAGCCAGCGTCTTTGAGACTGATGCTGCGACCCGACATTCGAGTGCCTGCCCTCATCGCCACCTTGATGACCGCGAGTGCGATGTTTGCCTACTGGGGGCTCTTCACCTGGATCCCCGGATACCTCGCCCTGCCGGAAGCGCAGGGCGGCCGCGGGCTCGGCATCGTCGCATCGCTGACGTGGGTGCTCTTCATGGCGCCCGGTAAGTGGCTCGGCTACGTTCTCTTCGGTTTCTCCGCAGACAAGTTCGGCCGCAAAAAGAGCTACGTTTTCTATTTGATGGCCGCGGCGATCCTGGTCCCGATCTTCGGCATGACCACCAACCTGAACATGC
>JBDSLN010000254.1:0-5577 GCA_039916365.1 Vicinamibacteria bacterium | reverse complement strand
CCATGATCAAGGCCTGGAAAGCCGATACCGAAGGCAATCTCATCTACCGGAAGACCGCGCGCAACTTCGCTCCGATGATGGCCATGGCGGCGAAGGTCACGATCGCGGAAGTCGAAGAGATCGTGCCGAAGGGGTCGCTCGATCCCGACTCCATCATCACTCCGGGAATCTTCGTGCAGCGCGTGGTCTTGGGAGAGCGCTACGAGAAGCGCATCGAGAAGCGAACGTTGAGCGGCCAGGGGGGCATGGAAATCGATGCGGTTCGGGAGCGCATCGCCCGACGCGCCGCTCTCGAGATGAAGGACGGCGACTACGTCAACCTCGGAATCGGCATCCCAACCCTGTCATCGAACTACGTGCCGAAGAACGTGAACGTCGTGCTCCACTCGGAGAACGGCATGCTCGGCGTTGGCCCCTACCCCGCGGCCGGCTTTGAAGACGCCGACCTCATCAACGCCAGCAAGGAAACCGTCACCGAGGTTCCGGGCACGGCGTATTTCTCGAGCAGCGACTCTTTCGCGATGGTCCGCGGCGGCCATGTCGACCTCACCATTCTCGGCGCGTTGCAGGTTGACCGCGAAGGCAACATCGCGAACTGGATGATCCCCGGCAAGATGATGAAAGGGATGGGCGGTGCGATGGATCTCGTGGCCGGCGCAAAGCGGGTGGTGGTCACTATGGAACACACCGCGAAGGGCGCCGTCAAGATCCTCGACCTGTGCACGCTTCCCTTCACCGGACGTCGCTGCGTCAACGTGATCATCACGGAGATGGGGGTCATGGAAGTCGAAAAGGACGGCCTGCGTCTGATCGAGATCGCGGACGGCATCTCGGTGGAGGACGTGAAGAAGGCGACCGGAACGAAGCTGCTGATCGACGAAGCGACGCTGAAACCGATGCGTCAGTAGCCTAGCCGAGCGTCGCGAGGCTCGGGAAGAGCTTCGAGAAGTACTGGGCCAGAACGGTCAGGCGATCGGTGACGAGCAGCAGACCCACGCCGATCAGGAGGACGCCGGAAAAGATCTCCACGGCGCGCATCTGTTTCTTAATGCGCGCGGAAGCCGCGAAGAACCAGTTCACGGCGAGTCCGGAGAGGATGAACGGGATGCCGAGCCCCGCCGAGTATGCCGCGAGCAGAACGACTCCCTGAGTCACGGTCTCCTGCTGCGACGCGTACAGCAGGATGCCGGCGAGGATGGGACCAATGCAGGGCGTCCAGCCGAAGGCGAAAGCAATGCCGACAACGTAGGCTCCAAGTAACCCGAGCGGCTTCGTCTTTACTTCCGCTCTCATTTCTCCCAAAAGCCACTTGATCCGAAAGACTCCCATCATGTGGAGGCCCAGGATGATGATGACGACACCGCCCACCATGCCCAGCACGCGCTTGTACTGTTGCAGGTAGTAACCCACCATCGTGGCCGCCGCTCCGAGCAGGATAAACACCGTCGAGAAACCGAGAACGAAGAAGATCGAAGTGATCGCGACTCGGCGAGCCTGGTCTTTCGGTGTCTCCAAGTTCTTGAACTTGTTGACGTTGATACCGCTGATGAACGACAGGTAACCCGGCACGATGGGCAACACACACGGGGAGATGAAGGACACGATTCCCGCAAGGAATGCGGTAAATAGAGAGACGGATTCATTCATGAAAGTCTGTTTTTCCTCTGCCGGCGGAAAGAGGGATCGCTCATTTGCGATCCGCATCGCCATGGCTTTCGCTGTGGCGGCCGCGATGTTAACGAACAGCAGCGCTCAGCCTTCAGGCGACCCGGCGCTCATGGACGCGGTTCGGAAATTTGAAACGGCTCTTCGGCAGAAAAGCGTGCCCGCAGCCATCGGCGTCTGGCACTTCGCCGGTCCCGGCAACCGCGCCGCCGAGGAGGGTGCGTTGCGCGGAGTGTTCTCGTCCGAACAGGTGACTCTGATTTCGGAGCCCCCAGCCTTCACGCCCGACGGTCAGACGGCGGTCACGCTTGGCACACTAACCCAAATATCGGAGCCGCGCGGCGCGGTCGAACAGTGGAGCCTGCTGTGGAAGAAAAGGCCCGAAGGATGGCGGATCGAAGGACGTCAGACTTTTGGCGGTATCGATGGCCTCGTTCATCTCCTCCTGCAGCCGAAAGGTTTCGTCGCAAATGGCCAGTCGATCGAACTGGAGGACTTCTCGCTCAAGATGATCGATGGCACCATCTTCCTCAATACGCCGGATGCGGGACCCACTTCCATGGTCTTCGTGGGCAACGGCCACGTAACCTTCAAGCCGCGGCCTCGCACGGAACGCGGTCAGATGCAGATCTTCGCCAGGAGTGAGGTGCTTGAGGACAAAGTGACGCGAGCCTTCCTGAGGCTTCATCCCGCCGACCTGTATCGAACCCTCCACCCCGGGACCTTCACGGAGGATCCGAAGAGCGCCGAGCGGCTTCCGCGCGCGATGGACTATTTCGATCGGCACAAGACGGACGCCTTCGTCCTGGATGCCGCCATCGCGGGGGCACCGTGGTGGTTGCTGCCTGGCCTGGGCGACGCGGCAATCGCGTTCGAGACGAAGCGCTTCAGGTCTCTCACGCTATCGCTCACCAGCTTCGAAGAGGAAGGCGTCAGCCTCTTCAACCGCTCGACGCAACGCCAGATCGCGGTCTACCCGCGCGCCGCATCGAAATCTTCCTCCGCCGGCGTCCAAAGCCCAATCGATGTCCTAAACCACGACCTCACGATGACGCTCAATCCGGACACCTACGACATCGTCGGGCGCGACACCGTCACGCTCGATGTGAGGAGCGCGGTGACCTCGTTCCGTTTTCGCCTCGACAACGAATTACGAGTGCGCTCCGTGCGTTCTCTGGAAGGCGGACAACATCTTTTTTTTCGGGTCCGCGGTCAGAACAGCGTGCTCGTTTCGATGGGGTCCCTCACCGGTAGCCTCGGAAAGTTGAACCTGGTGGTCGACTACGCGGGACAACTTCCCGCAGGAACGGTTGAAAGCGAAGTGATCCGAGTCGAACAGGATCTCGCCGCCGACGACCCTCAGACTTTCTTCATCGATCCGGCACTGATCTATTCAAGACGCAACGCGTTCTATCCCCAATTGGGCGACGAGGACTACTCGACCTCTACGCTCAGCGTGACCGTGCCGTCCGACTGGAACGTGGTCGCAGGCGGCGTGAGGACAGAAAAGACGGAGAAAGGCCAGAAGACCGTTTCCTATCATCAGGCGAAGGACGGGAAGTACATCGCTTTCGTGGCCGCGCGCCTTCTGCCCCTCGCCAACGAGCGGACCCAGGCCCTGTCTTTCGATGCATTCGGCCAGGCGCGCTCGCGCCGCGACTCGGCGCGATCCGTGATGGCGCTCAAGTCCGCGGCGCAGTTCTACACGAAGCTCTTCGGGCCCATGCCTTATTCGCCGATCAGCCTCGCCCTGGTCGAATCCGCCGTGCCCGGCGGGCATTCGCCGCCTGGATTGCTGGTCGTGCAGCAGCGGCCTCCGCTCATGGGCGGAAATCTCAGAGACGATCCGGCGACGTTCTACGACATCCCTGGGTTCTTCCTCGCTCATGAGCTGGCGCATCAATGGTGGGGACATGGCGTCACGCCGCGCTCCTACCGGGACCGCTGGGTCTCGGAAGGCTTCGCGCAGTACGCCGCCGCGCTCTGGACACGCGAATCGCAGGGTGAAGAGACCTTCAACCGCGTGCTCAAGAAGATGGCAGGCTGGTCCAGACGGATGACGGCGGTCGGTCCGGTAGATCTGGGCAACCGCGTCGGCCACATCCAGAACAATGCGCAGGCACACCGTGCCGTGGTTTACGACAAGGGCGCGCTGGTGCTCGACATGGTGCGGCGCCTCATCGGAGACGATGCATTTGGCAGGAGCTTCAAGCGCATCCAAAACGAGAACCGCTTCGAGAAAGTCGACTCGGAAACGGTGCGCCGCGCATTTGAAAAGGAAGGATCCATCGATCTCGACGGCTTGTGGGAGACGTTTGTCCGCAACGTCACCTTGCCCTCCGTGCGCATAGAGAGGCGCCACGCGACGGGCACGGAAATAGTGGTGGAGGGCTACGACGGCCCGATCCCCGTGGTGGTGCGGGTAGGAAACACCCGTGTGGATCTGATCGTCACGGGCCGTATGAAGGTTCCGGGGGTGACCCCAGGCGAGCGCGTCACTCTTGACCCCGACGGCATCAGCCTGCTGACCGTGGCGCGCTAGCCCCTTCACGCTCGGCTGACGGAGTGCCGCCCTGTGGACAGGAGTCTGATTTCGTTCTGCCGCCTAGACTCCTAGAGCCTCTCACGGGCTTCGGAGCCTCAGGGTGAAGGGCGTATCTTTACCGCCTCATGTCCCGACTTCTCCGCTTGGCCCTTGTTCCGGTCCTTCTCACCGTCGCCTTCAGTCACGCCGATCAGGAGGGCTGGGAGAAGACGGTGCGCCCGACCACGAAGTTCGAGATCGAGGACATCAAGGGGGCGAAGCTCACCGAGAAGGCTTTGGAAGGCAAGGTCGTCGTGGTCGACTTCTGGGCGACCTGGTGCGGCCCCTGCGTTCATGAGCTTCCCGAGATCTCGAAGTTCGCCGACAGCGTGAAGGAACGGAAGGACGTCGCGTTCCTCTCCTTCAGCGTCGACGACGACAAGGACCTCGTCGCGAAGTTCTTCAAGGGCCGCAAGGAAACCTTCCCCGTCTACATGGCGGCGTCCTTGTCGGACAAGATGGACGTCACGAACTTCCCCACCAAGCTGATCATTGACGGCCGGAAATCTCCGGCCGAGATCCGGTTTCGGAAGGAGGGCACGATTGAAAACATCGCGGAACTCGAAACCCGCGTGGCGGAGCTTTTGAAGAAGCCGTGAAGCTGTCCGCCTTCCTTGCGGGGGCGATCGTTTCGGCGCCTTTCATCCTTGGACAGGCAGACGCTCCGCCGTCTCGGAAGCACGGCCTTGTGGGCGTGGAGTCGGGATCGGAATTCGTCGGATCACAGACGTGCCGCGGATGTCACGCGTCCACTCACGCGGACTGGACGCAGGGCCGTCACAGCAAGATGCTGCAGAAAGCTGCGCCTGCCACAGTCATTCCGGCGTTTGACCAGGCGGTCACTCTCCACGAGAAGGAGTTCCGTCTTCAGCGTGAGGGCGATGCGTACTACATCGTCGAGTCCTATCTCCAAAGCGCGCCGACCAAGCGACGCGTCGACTACACGCTCGGCTCACGCAGGGTTCAGCACTACCTCTCGCGCGACGCCGATGGGCGGATCATCGTGCTTCCTCCGTCCTACGACGTTGAGAAGAAGGAGTGGTTCCACAACCTCGACATCGTGGACCTGGAGGAATCGGGATCGATCAAGGTGCAGGTCTGGAACTCGAACTGTTTTGGCTGTCATGCAAGCGGCGAGAAGAAGGGCTTTGATCCGGCGACGAAGACCTATCAGACGACATGGACGGATTTCGGCACGGGGTGCGAACGCTGCCATGGTCCTGGCGGGGCGCACGCCGAGAAGTACTCCGTGAAGAGCGTCGCTGCCGCTCAGGGCGATCCACTCATCGTGCATCCCGCGCGCCTGGATACGGAGACGAGCACCAGCG
>JBDSLN010000253.1:0-4094 GCA_039916365.1 Vicinamibacteria bacterium | reverse complement strand
CGCGCGGCCGAAATGGTGAAGCTGCTTGAGAACACCTTCCGCAGCGTCAACATCGGCCTCGTCAACGAAGTCGCCCTGATGTGCCGCAGGCTTAACGTCAATGTCTGGGAAGTGATCGACGCGGCCGCCACCAAGCCGTTCGGCTTCATGGCGTTTTATCCAGGCCCCGGCCTCGGCGGTCATTGCATTCCCATCGATCCGCTCTATCTCTCGTGGAAGCTCAAAACGCTGAACTACCGCGCGCGCTTCATCGAACTGGCGAGCGAGATCAACGCCGGCATGCCGGAGTACGTGGTCGAGCGGCTCGCCGAAGCGCTCAACGATCGCGAGCGCAGCGTGCGGGGAAGCCATATCCATATCCTCGGTGCCGCCTACAAGAAGGACATCGAGGACGTCCGCGAATCTCCCGCTGTCGATTTCATCAAAATCCTGATGGCCAAGGGCGCGAACGTGACCTATACGGATTCCTGGGTCCCGACCCTTTCGCACGAAGGCATCGATCTCAACTCCATCGACGCCGTTCCCGCGGTGGAGAAGGCCGATGCCGTGGTCATCATCACCGACCACACCAACGTGCCCTATGCGGACCTTGTGAAGCGCTCCAAGCTGGTTCTGGACGCGCGGAACGCGACCCGCGGCATCGACGCGAACAACATCGTTCGTCTCTAGGCGCAGCGACGGCTTGCTCCGGGCCGCCCGATTCGTCGAAGATCGTTCCAGGTGGCCAGGATCAGAGTGAAGTCTTGAATCTTCCGAACGCATTAACGGCGCTGCGGATCTTTTTGGTCCCGTGGCTTGTGGTCCTGCTGCTGACGCGGACCGACTGGGGCTGGCTCCTGGGAATCATCGTCTTCACGATCGCGGTCATCACGGATTTCCTTGACGGGTGGATCGCGCGTCGGCGCAACCAGCTGACGTCGCTCGGCGCGCTTCTCGATCCCCTGGCCGACAAACTGCTGGTATCCGCAGCGTTCATCTCTTTGATCGAACTCGAGATGGCTCCCGCCTGGATCGTCGCCGTCATCATCGGCAGGGAGTTCGCGGTGACGTGGCTGCGAAGCGAAGCCCTGGGGCGCGGCATCGTCATCTCCGCTTCGGGGATGGGGAAGGCGAAGACCGTCTCTCAGATCGTGTCTATCTACGTGATGCTGCTGGGACTTCGTGTGCCGCACTTCCGCGTGCTGGTTCCGGTCGCGTTGTTCGTGGCGCTGGCCTTGACCTTGTACTCAGGCTTCGACTACTTCCGTCACTACGCTCGCGGTATGTCGAAAGTCTAGAGGACGTCGTTCGCGTTTTGAGATGGATTTCGGGCAATGAAAAAGGAGCGGGTTCCCGCTCCTGATGCGCAACGCGAAAGACCGGGTTACGGCTGAACGATCACGCGGTCGCCGACGATGATCTCTTCACGCGAATAGACCAGGCGGGCCACCGAGAAGTTCTCACGCACGGCGACGATCACCGCAGCGCCCAGCGCCCGGCGGGTGACAATGTCGCGCTTGTCGCCTTGGCGGAAGACGGTGATGATCTTACCCACGGAGATGCCGGAGCCGGTGCCGACGTCGAGGCCCACCGCAACACCCGAAGCCGCGGTGACGGAGTCGTCTTCGATGTCGAGAACGTAACCGGTGGAGCCGTTTCCATCCAGCGAGAGATCGCCGCCTTCGATGATCACGCGACGCTTCACCAGCGGAGACTCGACTTCAACCAGGGGACGGAGGTAGTCGCCGACCAGAACTTCACGGGCGGATCTTTCGATGACCGCGCGCGCGCTGTTCTCACCCACGAGGAGGATTCGGGCGATGGCCTTGGTCTCGATGCGGTATCCGACCTTCTTGCCCGTGACAGGATGCTTGATCACGCGGGAGCGACGATTGACGGTGTAAAGGTCGCCCGCCTTGATACCTGAGCTGGCACCGCGATCAAGATAAACGTACTCGCGCGCGCCGGCGGTCACTTTCTCAAGGAGGGTGCCGTTTTCGGCTTCCATGCCCTTGACCTTCAGGCTTTCGTCTTCAAGCGATGCGACGATGTAACCGGCGAAGCGGACGGTGTCGATGGAAGCGCCAGGAACGAGGGCGTCCAGATCCAGCCATTCAGGCAGGGGGAGAATCTCGACCATTTTGGTCGTGACATCAGTGGATTCCGTCTCGGCCTCGCCGCCCGCCATTCCGGCCAACTGGACGGTGGGGAGGAAGATGGGGTCGCCTGGATAGATCAAACGCGCCTTGGTGATGTACTTGTTCGCTTCCCAGATCTGCGGCCAGAGGAAGGGATTGCCGAGGAAACGCCCGGAGATGTCCCAAAGAGTGTCGCCCCTGACGACGATGTAGTACGCCTGGCCTTCGCCGATCGACCTCGGATAGTCGTAACGAGACCAGTGAGGAGCCACCTGGAACGGACCGACCGCAGCGGCCTCGGATGTCCTGGCTACCTTCACTGTGCCGGGCATCGACATCTGAGCGCTCGCAAGAGCTCCCAATGTCAGGCCAGCAAGCGCCAGCGAACTCGTAAAGAACTTGCGTGTGGTCATTCTCATGGTCATAAGACCTCAGCTCCTAAAAGTGCCCGGAGATCCGCAATCGAGCAGTTCCGCGGGCATGAGGGTAACAGACGCTTGTTTCTCTAGTCAAGGGTTAGTCGCATTTTCCTCAAGTGAAACTTGAGGTGTCGCCTAACCACGCAACAAAACTAGGGAAAAATCACGGAACTGACCGCGCGGAGACGCGCGCCAGCACCGAACCGCGGGGCCCTTGAGCGAGCTTAAGGCTTTGAAACTGGGGAGATGACTGCACTGTGCGCCACTCAGAGGCCCCCAACAGAACCAACTGCGGAGAAGTCTGGATGAGTCGTTGTGCGTCCTCCATCGAGAGTTCCTTCACGCGACCGTTGTTGTAGAAGTAGCCCGACATCCACGCAGTTCTCCAGGCTCCGACGACAAGAACCTCACGGCCAAGGGCAGGAATAAAAAGACGACGGCCGGATTCCATGGCTTCGAGAACCGGTGGAGCGACCAAGGTCAGAAGAAGGAGAAGTCCGGCGGCGCTTGTGAAGAGAAGGCGCACGGAATCCTTGCGGGCGGTCTGGAAAGCTCGCGAAGTGAGAAACGCGGTGGCCAGAATCCAGATGGCCGGCATCAACGCGACACGCCCCCACGGTTCGCCCTGCCGTGTGGCGCGGACGCACAGCGCGAGCGTCGCCGCGGCGATCACCAGCCCAAAGAGTCCAGCCGCTCGGATCGTCCGTGGACGCTCATCAGCCTGAAGACAACGCGAGGCCGCGGCAAGGCCGATGGTCAGAGGCGGAAGGCAGGGAAGGATGTAGCCCGGAAGCTTGGAGCCGGCCGCTGAGAAGAGCAGCAGCGGCACCAGAAGCCAGATGGCCAGAACCCACCTGGTTATCGAGTTGAACGTGCCGAAGGTGGCAGCGAGAACCAGCGCGATTCCCGTCCAGGGGAACACGCCAAGGAGCAGGACGGGCACGTAGTAATAGAACGGGCCAGGGTGATTGTGAATCGTGCTCGTGAAGCGCTGGAGGTTGTGATTCAGCAGGAAGACCTCGACGAAATGAAAGCCCTGGTCCAGATAGATCCCGATGAACCAGGGTCCGGCAATCAAAGCGGCGATCCCAATTCCGAGTGGTGAGATGATCCGAGCCACGTCGAAACGTCGCAACGCCACGGCGGTTGCGACGGCGATGCCGAGCGGAATCAAAGCGCCGACGGGACCCTTGGCGAGGACGGCGAACGCCATCAGGGCCCACGCCGCGGGCACGGACGAAGGACCGGCAATTCCAACGATAGACAGGATGAACAGGCCGCTTGCGCCCGTGACGAAAGCGGCGAGCAGCATGTCCATAGTGGCCGCACGTCCGTAGGCGAACGCCAAAGGCGACGTGGCGAGAATCAACATGGCCACGCGTCCGACGGAGGCACCGAAGAGCCGCGAGGCGACCAGTCCGGTGAATCCGGTCATTAGCAAAGCAGCGAGAACCGCGGGCCACCGCGCGGCGATTTCGTTCTCGCCGATGAGCCGATACCCGAGTCCGGCGAGCCAGTAGTAGAGCGGAGGCTTTTCCAGCCAGGCCTCACCCGCCAG
>JBDSLN010000252.1:0-11908 GCA_039916365.1 Vicinamibacteria bacterium | reverse complement strand
GACACGCCCGCCTGCCTGGCTACGTCGTCAATTGTGGGGCGTCGTCCGGTCTTCATGCTTGACAGAGGCCACTCGCATCGCTAGCTTAGTAAATATGGAACGTTCCAAGGCTAGCATGGAGAAATCTGGAAAAAGTCTGGCGGTTATGAGTTCGTCAGCGCGATGACGAAGCTCCATTTCCAGAACGGAACGCTCCGAACGCCGGGCCATGACGTCGTCGTGACCCCGGAAAACGCCGGCTGGGCGTTCTCCGGTCTTCGGGTCGTCGCCCTGAAGGCGGGTGAGAGTCGCACGATCGAAACGGGGCTCGAAGAGGTACTCGTGGTACCGACCCAGGGCGGCGCTCAGGTTGCGTGCGAGGGTCTTGTGTTCGATCTGGAAGGCCGACAATCGGTCTTCTCGCGCGTCACAGACTTTGCCTACATTCCCCGCGATTCAAAGTTCACCCTCACCTCGCTTGGGGGGGGGTGAGTTTGCGATGCCGAGTGCATTGGCTCGTCGGCGCCTCAAGCCTGCGTACGGTCCGGCCGACAAGGTCCCCGTCGAGATCCGAGGCGCCGGAGGCGCCACTCGTCAGCTCACGAATTTTTGTGCTCCGGGCGTTTTCGAGACCGATCGGCTGAGCGCCGTGGAGGTTCTAACGCCTCCCGGCAACTGGTCTTCCTACCCGCCGCATAAGCACGACGCGGAAGGGCCGAACGAAGCGATCCTTGAAGAGATTTACTACTTCAAGATGGAAGGCGTGGCGAGCTTCGGCATTCACAAGACCTACGCGTCGGACAACGCGTTCGACATCACGTCAACCGTGCGTGACGGCGATATCTTCCTGGTGCCGAGCGGCTATCACGGTCCGTCGATCGCTCCCCCTGAATGTGCGCTCTGGTACCTGAACGTGCGGGCCGGTCCGGCGGCCGAACGCTCCATGAACTTCTGCGACGACCCGAAGCATCACTGGATCCGTGACGCATGGCAGGATCAGCCGCGTGACCCGCGCGTCCCCATGACCAGCGCGATTGAGCAGACAAAGACCAAGACCGTCACGCGATAGCAAACGAGCGAGATAAGCAAGCAAGAGAGAAGAACGAGCCCATGAAGACACGCCGCCTCACCACGGCTCAAGCCCTTGTGCAGTTCCTCGTGAACCAGCACACCCGTCGCGACGGCGTCACCCGACGCTTCATTCCCAAGATGCTAGGAATCTTCGGCCACGGCAACGTCGCCGGTCTCGGCGAAGCTCTTCAGTCAGCGGGCAACGACATGCCCTACATCCCGGGACGCAACGAACAGGCGCTCGTGCACGCGGCCGCGGGCTACGCGAAGATGATGAATCGTCTTCAAACCCTCGCCTGCACCACGTCTGTCGGCCCCGGCGCCACCAACATGATTACCGGTGCCGCGGGCGCCACAATCAATCGCGTTCCCGTGCTTCTCCTTCCCGGCGACATCTTCGCAACGCGCCAGGTGGCGCCCGTCCTTCAGCAACTTGAGTCCGCCTCGTCTCAGGATGTTTCGGTCAACGACTGCTTCAAGCCGGTTTCGCGCTACTGGGATCGGATCAATCGTCCTGAACAGCTGGTCACTTCTGCCCTCGAAGCTCTGCGTGTCCTGACCAGCGTGTCTGAAACGGGTGCTGTCACGTTGTGCCTTCCTGAAGATGTTCAGAGCGAAGCCTGGGACTTTCCTGAAGCGCTTTTCGAACCGCGCATCTGGGACGTGCGCCGACCGCGCCCGGATACCGAAGCGATCGCGCGCGCGGTCGAGATGATCCGCAACGCTGAACGGCCTCTGATCGTGGCCGGCGGCGGTGTCATCTACTCGGAAGCGACCGCGGCGCTCGCCCAGTTCACGAGCGCCACGGGCATTCCGGTTGCGGAGACCCACGGCGGCAAGGGTGCGTTAGCCTTCGATCATCCGTCTTCGCTCGGCGCCATTGGCGCCACGGGCACGAAAGGCGCCAACGTCATGGCCCGCGAAGCCGATCTCGTGATCGGTATCGGTACGCGCTATTCGGACTTCACCACCGCATCGAAAACCGCGTTTCAGAATCCCAACGTGCGCTTCATCAATATCAACGTCGGCGAGTTCGATGCGTACAAGCACAGCGGCCTCGCACTCGTTGCTGACGCGCGCGAGGCGCTCACCGCTCTCTCCGAAGCGCTTGCCGGGTTCCTTGCTCCCGCCGAGTGGCGCAGCAAAGCGGGCCAGGCAAATCGCGACTGGGACAAGGAAGTCGAGCGCATCTATACGATGGCGAACGTGGGCCGACCCGGCCAGGGCGAAGTCATCGGCGCGGTGAACGACGCGGCGGGCGAACGCGGGGTGGTGGTCTGCGCGGCGGGAAGTCTGCCCGGCGATCTCCACAGACTCTGGCGCGCGCGCGACGCGAAGAGCTATCACATGGAGTACGGCTATTCCTGCATGGGCTACGAAGTGGCGGGGGGCGTAGGCGTAAAGATGGCGGCGCCCGATCGTGACGTCATCGTGATGGTCGGCGACGGCTCGTGGCTGATGATGTCGTCCGAGCTCGTCACCGCGCGTCAGGAGGGCGTGAAGCTGATCGTCGTCCTGATCGACAACGGCGGTTACGGTTCGATCGGCAGCCTGTCGACTTCGCTCGGTTCGGCCGCCTTTGGAACTCAGCTTCGGTACCGCGGTGAAGACGGCGCGCTTTCTGCAAAGCAGATTCCCGTTGACTATGCGGCCCACGCCGCGAGCCTCGGCCTGAAGGTCGTTACCGCCGACACGCTGGCCGAAATCAAGACTGCGCTGGTCGACGCCAAGGCGTCGCCGGAATCCACGGTGATCCTGACCCATACAGATCCGTCGGTGAAGGTCGGCGGCTACGAATCGTGGTGGGATGTGCCGCCCGCGGAAGTGACCACAATAGACGCGGTCAGGAAAGCCCGCGTGGCCTACGACGAAGCCAAGAAAAAAGAGCGCTGGTACCTTTAGTGAGGTAAGGGGGTCCAGACACGGACCCGGCCCCCCTTACAAACCCCAGCGGCGCCGAACCGGCGGAGTGTTTTCGATGCCAGGATCGCTCGAGTGAATCGAGCGATCCTTTTTGGGAGCCGCCGATTCAGCACCGATGGCTTACGCGAGTCTGGCCTTGAGCTGATCCGGATCGGTGATCGGCAGGTCGCACGCATAGTTGCGGCAGACGTACACGGCGGGTGCGCCTTTAACGAGGGTCTTCCCTCGGAGCAGTGGATGACTGGAAGGCGAGACTCCGTCGCCCCGGGCGATCACCCGCTGCGTCAAGAACGTCGCGGCGATCACGGCCTCCAAAGCTTGAGTCCGCGCGTCGGTCGAATCACCAATCACCGCGAGCTCAATGGGACCGTGGCGAAGAAAGTCGAGCACGATGAGTGACGTCGGGAACGCGCGCGGCTGCTTCTCGATGGCAACACCGTAGGCGCTCATTGCTTTCGTCGCCGCATCGCGGAACGATCCGCGATCCCAGTGAACGCCTAGTCGCGCCAGAGCGAGCGCCGCCTGTCCGTTGGCTGACGGCGTGGCTCCGTCATGGCCTTCGCGGTGCCGCAGGAGGAGGCTCTCGTTGAATCGCGAGGTCATGTAAAAACCCCCCTCCACCGCAGGAAAGAGATCGAGAATCGCCTCGGCGAGTTCTCTCGCGCGCTCCAGCCAGATGAGGCCGGACGCGGCACCTGCTTCGTAGAGGTCAATCAGCGCATTCGCCAGGAAGGCGTAGTCCTCAAGGAATCCTTCGCCTTGCGCGACTCCACTGCGAGACGAACGCAGCAGGCGACCCTCGCGACGGTGCGTATCCCACAGAAAGGTCGCGGCTTTCTCGGCCGCTGCCAGGTAGCGCAGCTCGCCGAAGACGCGCCCTGCTTCAGCCATCGCGCCGATCATGAGCCCATTCCATGACGTCAGCGTCTTGTCGTCAAGGGCGGGTGAAATCCGCTTCGCGCGCGCCTCATAAAGCACCCCGCGGCCTCTCTCAATCAGCGTGGTGAGTTCCGCGAGGCCAAGGTGGTGCCGCTGCGCGACATCCTCTGGAGTGAATCGCATATTGGGAATGGCGTGGCCTTCCCAGTTGCCGGCCTCGGTGATGTCGTAGTAATCACAGAACGCCTCGGCATCCTCCTCGCCAAGGAGCGCATCGACTTCGCCCTTCGTCCACACGAAGAACTTTCCCTCAACTCCTTCGGAGTCAGCGTCGGTGGCTGAGTAGAACGCACCGTGCGCCGAGGTCATCTCCTTAAGCGCGTAGTCGAGAACCTCCCGCGCCACCCGCTCGTAGGCCGGATCCTTCGTGACCTGGAACGCTTCGGTGTAGGCGCGAACGAGCTGCGCGTTGTCGTACAGCATCTTCTCGAAATGAGGAACGAGCCACTGGCGATCCGTCGAATAGCGCGCAAAGCCGCCGCCGATGTGGTCGTAGATGCCACCCGCCGCCATCGCATCGAGCGTGGTGGCCGCCATGAAACGTGCGCGGCTCTCGGAGTCTTCGCGACCCTGCCGCAGCAATACGAGCAGAGCCTGATGCGGAGGAAATTTCGGCGCGTTGCCGAACCCGCCGAACCGCGAATCAAATTCAGACGCACACTGTTCCTGGAACGCCATCCAAGATTGGGCGGTCGGCTCCGCGGTGAGTTGGGCCCGGGCATTGTCGCGAAGAAACCCGGCAACCTTGTCCGCCTGTTCAGTAAGCCCGGCGCGATCCTCGCGCCAGATCTCGCTGATCCGCTGAAGCAGCGTGCCAAAGCCCGGCCGGCCGTAGCGGTCCTCGGGAGGAAAATAGGTGCCCGCGAAGAACGGCTCCTGGGTGGGCGTGAGGAAGACCGTCATTGGCCACCCTCCCTGGCCGTGATTCATGGCGAGAGTCGCCGCCATGTAGATGTCGTCGATATCGGGACGTTCCTCGCGATCGACTTTGATGCAAACGAATCGGTCGTTCATCAGGCTGGCGATGGCGTCGTTCTCGAACGACTCGCGTTCCATCACATGACACCAATGGCAGGACGAGTAGCCGATCGAAAGAAGGATCGGACGATCCTCGGCGAGCGAGCGGGCGAGCGCCTCTTCTCCCCACGGATACCAATCCACCGGATTGTGCGCATGCTGCAGCAGGTACGGCGACGTCGAATGAATCAGTCGATTCGTGGGGTGGCTGGAGTTCTCGCTCATGCGCTTTCGATTCTGGCACCGAGGCGTTGAGTTAGCCTCGATGGACCATGGACGGAATCCACCACATCGCGCTACGTGTACGGGATTGCGATATCGCGGCTCGCTTTTACGCGTCCAGTGTGGGGCTCCATGAAATGCGGCGTATCACGGCCGACAGCGGAGGGCTTCGAGCCGTCTGGATGCGCGCGGGAACAACCGTGCTGATGCTGGAGCAGTCGATCCGCGGCAGGGGGCAGGAATCGGGTTCGGGCCATGTCCTGGTTTTTCCGGTGGACGATCTGGCGACGGCCGAGCGGCGTCTGGGCGCATCCGGCGTTCCGATTGCGGATCGAACGGCCGCGACGGTTTACTTTGAAGATCCGGATGGACACCGCGTCGGCCTATCCACCTATCGCTTCGAGTTCGGAGCGTCGTGATACCTTCTCGCTCGAACCCATCATGAAACTTCTGTTGGTCCGACATGCGATCGCCCTCGACCGGGACACCCCCGGCGTCTCGGATGATTTGCGCCCGCTCACGGAGGATGGCGTCAGTCGCTTTCGCAAGACCGCACGATCGCTCGCGAACCTTGTGACCGCCGATCTGATCCTCACCTCTCCCCTGCTTCGTGCGAAGCAGACCGCGGAGATTCTGGCGAAGCACTGGCCTTCCGTGGCGACTCACGAGTCGGCGGCGCTGGGCGATGGATCGCGCATCCATTTCGAAGAGTCGCTCAGCCGGCTGCCTAAATCAGCCAGAGTCGTGGCTGCGGTGGGACACGAGCCCTACCTCTCCGAATGGACGGCTGAGTGGCTCGGCGCGTCGCAAAGCGATTCGTTCGCCTTCAAAAAGGGAGGCGCCGCGTTGATCGACTTCCAGAAGGAAGTGGCGGAGGATCGGGGCCGCCTGATCTTATTCCTGGCGCCAAAGGCCCTGAAAGAACTCTCTCTCTAGAGACGGAGCTAGGCCCGGTCGCCGAAGAGGCTGACCACGAAAACGGTCTCGCCGATCTTCAGACGATCGGCGTGACGAAGAACCGCGCGATCGACCTTGGCGCCGTTCACCCAGGTTCCGTTCGTGGCTCCCATATTGTGGATCACGTAGGAATCGCCCTCGCGATCGATGCGGCAGTGCTGGGCCGAAGCGGCATCCTCAGGAACCACCACATCATTGCTCCGCGACCGGCCAATCGATGTTGTGCTGGACGCCGATAGCGGAAAGTTTTTTCCTGCTCCGGGGCCCGAGAGGGCCCGCAGAGTGGGCTCCACATTGATCACCAGCGTCTTCTCCTGAGTTGGGTCGTCCTCAAGATCGCGCTCAACAGAAGCAGCGGAAGGCGGCGCCTTAGACTCAAGCGGAACCGGGATGGACTCGGAGGATGCCCCCGAAACATTCGGTGCGGGGGGATGGGCGCTGAGCTTGCGCACCAACAGAATGACGATGCCCAGCATCAGAAGTCCGCCGAGGGAGAAGAAGATGGCCGCCGCACCCAACAGCCCACCGGCGGCCTTCGGAGTCGCGCTTGCCTCGGGAGTGCTGGCCTCCACCGTCGTTGCCGCATCCGCGGCGCTCGGCTCATGGGATGGCTCACTGAGATTGCTCGTGAGCATCGCGGCGTCAGCCACTTCGAGACGGATGTACTCGCCACCCGTCAGCTTGGCGACGCGACGCAGTATCTTGCCGTCGCCTTGTCCGAGCCCGATGGCGAGGATGCGGATGCCCTTGCTGTTCGCCGCGTTCAGCGGATCCTCGAAGAGAAGGTCGCCGTCGCGAAGCCGTCCGGTGGAAAAAAGGACGATGGCGCGCGCCTCGGCCTCCCGGCTGCCGAGATAGTCCACGATGTCGAAAAGGCCGTCCGGCAGCGCCACCCCGGGGGCCCCGGGGGTGAAGGAATTAAGCGCCGCGGTGATGGCGACCTGATCGGCGGTAGGAGGAAGGATGATGCGCTTCTCGCCACTGAACGAAGCCAAGACCAGCCGAGCGCCCGGCGACAGCGTCTCGAGGAGCCCGCGAATCAGGTCCTGGCTGCGTTCCAGCTCGCCCGCGGTGATTCCCGCCTCATCGATCGCCACGGCGACGATCAGAGGCGGTTTGGTCGGCTCTTGAGCCTGTAGGCGCGCGCCGCTGATGACGGCAAGAAGCGCGAACGCAATGATCCGCATGGGGGACCCCACCTTGGCCATAAATGATCTTTTTAACACGATTCGGCGGACTACAATGGCGCTCTCATGATCGAGCGACCTCCGCTCAAGAACAATCTACCTCTCGCGGCTGTTCTGTTCGTCGTCCTGGCCATCACATCGATCGGCCTCATGGTTCTCGCCAAGCGAAGTCCGGAGATCGGCACCGACTTCGCGGCCTCGGCCCTGCTCTTCGGGCTCTCAGTGGTGAATCTCACTCTGCTTCTGGTCGTGATGTTCGTTCTCGTCCGAAACCTCGTCCGCGCCTTCCTTGATTCGCGCCGGGGAGTGGTCGGGGCTCGGCTCCGTCTGCGATTGGTCCTGGCGCTGCTCGTCATGGGACTTCTGCCCGCTCTGGTTCTCATCGGAGTGGGAGCCTCTTTGATCAACGACAGCACCTCTCGCTGGCTGAGCTTCGATGCGGCAGGCGTCGCGGGAGCGGCCCGCACGGTCGCGTTGAGAGTGGAAGACGAGCGGCTGCGCGCCGTGCGGGCGCTTGCTTCGGCCGCTTCATCCGAACTTGGCCGGCGACGTTTGAAGGATCCGGAAGCGCCTCTCGCGTCTCAAGGTCTGGGCCTCCCCGTCGACACGGATCTTCTCCTGATTCTCAATGCGAAGAACGAGATCGAGGCGACCTACGGGCGCTCGTCCCTTCTGCCAAGTGAGATCGCGAGTCTCGCCGCGGAAGCGCGCGCCGGCCGGTTCGCGGAGCTGTCATCGAAGCACGAAGGCGATGATCTGCGGCTCGCCGCTCGAATGGTTCCCGATGCCGCAGGCTACGTGGTCATCGTGGGCCTCGGCGCCAACGTCGATCAGGCGGCGCTGATCACCAACCTCGACAAGCGGCTCGACACGTTCGAGAAACTGCGAGCGGCGCGCGGCCCGATCTCGTCCCTCTACATCTCGTTGTTTCTGTTCCCCGCCCTGCTTACTCTGGTGGGTGCTTCGTGGCTTCCCTTCGTCCTCGCCCGACGTTTTGCAAGACCCGTCCGCAACGTCGCTCTCGCTGCCGAGCGCATCGCGGCCGGGGAGCGTGGCGTCCGCGTGGAGAAAGATGAGACCGACGAGGAGTTCGTGAAGCTCATCCAATCGTTCAATCTGATGTCGGAGAAACTGGCGCGATCGGAAGAGGAGGTGGAGTTCTCACGCTCCGATCTGACTCGCAAGAACCTCGAAATCGACGAGCGTCGCCGCCTCATGGAGACCGTGCTCGAGACCATCGGCACCGGCGTTCTGGTAGTGGACGGCGATCAGAAGGTCTTACGGGTGAACTCCGCGGCGTCCCGGCTTCTCGGGGGCGATCCAGCCCGGATCGTCGATTCCGTTCTCAGCACACTCCTCCCGCCCGAGCTCTCGGGCGAGATCGCACGATCCATCGCGCGCGTGCTGGAAGGGCGTTCCACCCAGTTCGAACGCGAGCTTGCATTGTTTGGTCTGCGTGGACGACGCGAAGTCAGATTGCGCACAGCGCCCCTCAGCACCCCGGGCCATGGTCCGCCGGGAGCCATCATCGTGCTCGAAGATGTCACGCCTCTGATGCAGGCGCAAAAGGTGGCGGCCTGGGGCGAAGTGGCGCGCAAACTGGCGCACGAAATCAAGAATCCGCTGACTCCCATCAAGCTCTCGGCGCAACGAGTCCGCAAGGCGCACCTCAAGGGAGCCACCGACTTCGACCGCGTGCTTTCCGAGTCGATCGAGGCGATCGTGTCGGAGGTCGACGCCCTCCAGCACCTCGTGGACGAGTTCGCGCAGTTCGCCCGCTTGCCTCCGTCGCGTCCGGTGGAAGGTTCTCTGAACGCCGTGGTCGATGGCGCCCTCGCGTTGTATGAAACCGCGTACCCTCACGTCGCCCTGAACCGCAAGCTCGACGCCGATCTGCCTGTGCTCAGACTGGATAGCCCTCAGATCAAACGTGTCCTGATCAACCTCGTTGACAACGCCATCGCCGCTCTGGGTGAGAAGGGCTCCATCGAAATCGAGACGTCTCTCGATCCCTTGACCCGGCGCGCCATTCTTACCGTAGCGGATACCGGCCCCGGCGTCCCTGCGGCCAATCGTGAAACCATCTTCGCCCCGAACTTTTCCACGAAGAAGAAAGGCAGCGGTCTGGGGCTCGCGATTGCGCGCCGCATCGTCGAAGACCACGGCGGCGAAATCCACGTTGAAGAGAACGTGCCTCAGGGCGCGCGCTTCGTGATCGAACTGCCGATTTAGCGCGGGTAAACGGCGGCGATGGGCGGGAACGTCCACCGCCCGCTGAAACGCCTCCTGCCTCAATGACTGATGGTCACGAGTTGGGAGAAACGCGGGGTCTGGATGTTGCCTCCGTCATAGCGGCGAGTGGACGGCGGCGGGTGTGACTACGCGCCAGTACCAGCACCTATGATGGCCGAACGAATGGGACGCTTGAGGTTCGGCCGTTTCGCATCTATCAGCGCAGCCCTGTTCGCGCTGCTGCTGTTCTCCCCGGCGTTTACGCGGGCGTTCTGGATGGCTCGGCTGGTGGTCGCCGAACTCCCGTTCCTCATCGTCATTCCCGCCCTAAGCGGGTTGATCGCTTTGCGGGGAGCTCCATCTCAGCGTTGGTATCAGACGCTCGCCGTGGTGTCGCTCCTCTCCAGCGTGATCCCTCTGGTCGTGTTCGTACCCGCCTATGCCGCTCATCATCGGAAATTTTCTTTGATCGACTATCTGACGTGGGGTTCGCGTCATCCAGCCGTCCAACGACAGACCGATCTCTCGCTCGAACCGTCGCTGCCGACGCTCAAGCTGGACTTCTATCGGGGGCTTGGCGACGGCCCGCGCCCGCTGCTGGTGCTGGTGCATGGCGGCAGTTTCAGCGGTGGCGACAAGGGCGAGAACCCAGCCGTTTCTGAAATCTTCGCGGCCCAAGGGTACGCGGTCGCTGACGTTCAGTACCGCCTCGCACCTCAATTCCGATTCCCGACGGCAGTGCAGGACGTCAAGTGCCTGTTGGGGCGCCTGCGTGAGAAGGCGGATCTCTTCGGAATCGACCCGGATCGGGTGGCGTATCTGGGTCGGTCCGCCGGTGCGGCCATCGCCGCGGTGGCGGCGTACTCAGCGGGGGACCCCCGGCTTCCCTCGGGCTGTGAGGCTCCGGATCGCCCTGTCTCCGCGATGGTGTCGCTGTACGGTCCGCTCGATCTCGAATGGGGGTGGCGGATCCGGGTGTGGCCTGACCCGATCACGGGGTACAAAGCCCTCGAGCGCTACATCGGGGGAACTCCGGCCATGAAACCGGATGCATTTCGAGTGGCGTCCGCGGTTTCATGGGTCGGGCCAACCACTCCCCCGAGTCTTCTCATCAACGGCACGCGCGACACCTTGGTGTCCCCTTATCACTCGCAGATCCTGGCCGACGCGTTCGCAAGAAAGGGTCTGCTCGCACCGCGCCGGTTGCTCATTCCGTTTGCCGAGCACGGCTTCGACTATCACCCGGGCGGTCTCGGCGAGCAGCTCGCGCGCGCGGAGATCCTGGAATTTCTGGCCGAAGCACTGAAGCCTGGTTCCCCTCAGCTCACCCACCAACCCTGAGCGAACTGAGCCGCCAGGAGGCTGAGGAGCAGGGTCGAGCCCGCGAACCACAGAGTTCCAAACACCGGCCGCGCGGTTTTCGGCGCGAGCCAGATGAAGGCGGGGAACAACACCAGGGTGAGTCGCGGCATGCTGAGCCAGAAGTCCTGCGCCGTAAAGATCAGGATATTGCCGATGTTCCAGATCACGTAAGAAACGCGTTGCTTCCACAGGGAGACTGCGATGGCTCCGATCATGAAGGGAATAAAGACAGCCTGCAAGACGCCGCTCATCATCGAATCCGCACCTCCACCTGAGGCGAGCTTCAGCACGTTCGCAGCTCCGGCGGCAGGCGTCGCGAATGTTCGATAGAACGACAGCCTCTGCACCTCCATGAACGCGAGCGCATCGCCAGTGACGGCGTAGTTGAAGGCGAGGTAGATGGCGACGCCCAGAAAAACGGTGAGGGCAGCGAACATGCGTGGAATGCGGCCACGCGGACCGGCGATCCACCCTTCCACCAGAAGAGCGGGCGCGAGCACGAAGGCGTTGATCCGCGTCAGGCCAGCGAGGAATCCGAAGAGCGCCGCGAGCTTCCAATGGCCCCGCCTCGCCGACAGAAAGGCCGCGAAGACGACGCTCAGAAACAGGCCCTCGGTATAGACGATGTGGATGAAGAAACTGGTCGGAAACAGAAGCAGCACCAGCATGGCTTGGAACGCATCGTCCTCGCTTAGATCCAGCCTCGCGAGCTGATACAGGAGGAGTCCGGGCAGGAACGAAAGCAGCGTCGCAACCAGGAGGCCTCCGCTTGGAATCGTGCCGGTGATCCAGGAAGCGCCACGGATCAGCGTCGAGAGGAGAGGCGGGAGCACCAGTGTCGTCGAGTGGTCAGGCAGGCCATAGCCGTTCCTTGCGAGATCGAAATAGTGACTCGTGTCCCACTGGTTCCAGATGCCAAGGATCTGGTCCTTTGTCCGGATTGGTTTGTCGAGACGGATTTCGCAAATGAACCAGCCGACGAAGAGAAGCAGGCACTTGAGGCCCAGGCAGAGGAGCAA
>JBDSLN010000251.1:0-5155 GCA_039916365.1 Vicinamibacteria bacterium | reverse complement strand
AACAAGAAGTAACCGGCGCTTCGGCGTCACCGAAGGCGGGTTCCTCCTCAGGGCCCCGCCTTTTTTGTTTTATGCTCCCCGCTTCCCAACCGCAAGGATCGCTCCGAATTTCATGACCCGCGCCGAACTCATCGACGAAATGGCCGTTGAAGGACCCCTGTCGCACAAACAGTCGGATGTGGTCGTCGAAACCATCCTGGATGCCATGAAGGGCGCCATCGCCCAGGGCGACCGAGTGGAGATCCGCGGCTTCGGCGTCTTCAGTCTGCGCTTGCGCCGTCCCCGCCGCGCCCGCAACCCACGGACCGGCGAGCCGCTGGTTTCATCGGAACGGCGCGCTGCCCACTTCAAGCCCGGCAAAGAGATGAAGGCAGTTCTAGCCGAAATGGATCCAGGCGTCGAGTCCCCAGGCATCGACACCGACGACTCCGAAGCGTAAGCCGTTTTCGCCATGAAGTTCACCAAGGCGCACGGCATCGGCAACGACTTCATCATCGTCTCGGAGGCCGATGTTCCGGCTGAGTGGGCCAGCTGGGCGATCCGTCTGTGCGACCGCAACAAGGGTGTCGGCGGCGACGGCATCCTGATCGTCGGCATTGACACGCCAGGCAACATCGCGCGCATGAAGCTGTTGAATTCCGATGGATCGCATGGCGAGATTTCGGGCAACGGCGTCCGCTGCGTGGGCGCCTACGCGTACTCGCGCGGATTCCTGCCCGCATCGCACACCGTCGTGCCTGCTCCCGGCCCGCGTCCCGTCGTGGTGGAGCGAACCGGCGCCCAGGCCTTCGTGGTCGATACGAACCTCGGCGTACCCGGCCTGAGCGCCACCCAGATCCCTGCGGCGCTCGGCAATCTGGACCAGGTCGTCAACCACGAACTTAATGTCGACGGGGAAGTCGTCCGCATGACCTGCTGTTCGATGGGGAATCCGCACACCGCGGTTTTCGTGGAAGACGCAGAGGCCGAAGCACTGATGCGCCGATTGGGTTCGAAGATCGAGAACCATCCCTTGTTCCCGAATCGCACGAACGTCGAGTTCGTGAGCGTGCTCTCGCGCAGCGAGCTAAGGGTTCGCTTCTGGGAACGCGGCGTCGGCGTGACCCTCGCCTCAGGCACGGGGTCCGCAAGCGCTCTGGTCGCCTCGGTCCTCACCGGCCAGTCGGACCGTGAGGTCACCGTCCATTGCGCGGGAGGCGATCTGTGGGAGTCCTGGCCCGAAGGAGAAGCGCTTCGACAGAAGGGCGCGGTAGAGATCGTCTTCGAAGGAGAGTGGCTCGCCTGAGTCATTTGCGAGCCGGAAGGCTGCAAGTCCCGGTCAGAGGCCAAACTAGCCTCAAGAAAACTACCTCCCTCACCTTCCCGCCCGAGAGGTAAAGGTGTAACCTCGCCGCGATTGACGTCCCGGCACCTTGAAGCCGCTCGGGAATGGAGGGTTTCCTTTGCAACGTAGCGATCTACCGCTCGAATTCGTTCGGGTGGTCGAAATGGCCGCCATCGCCTCGGCCCAGACCATGGGCAAAGGCGAACGCAAACACTCAGATCACGTCGCGGTCGAAGCGATGCGGCATGAGCTTGAGAGCGTCGACATTGACGGAACCATTGTCATTGGCGAGGGCGAGCGGGACGAAGCTCCCATGCTCTACATTGGCGAAAAGGTGGGACGTGGCGGGGAAGCGGTTGACATCGCAGTCGACCCCCTCGAAGGCACCAACCTCTGCGCCACCGGCTCGGCGAACTCCATCACGGTTCTCGCCGCCGCCGAAAAAGGCGGCTTGCTCCATGCGCCGGACATTTACATGGAGAAGCTGATTGTCGGTCCCGACTCGCGGGGCAAGGTCGACATCAACGCTCCCGTTGCCGACAACCTTCGTTCCATCGCCCGCACGCTCTCCCGCGACGTCAAAGATTTGACCGTTATGACGCTGGACCGTCCGCGTCACGAGAAGCTCATCGCTGATATCCGCGCGGCCGGCGCCCGTATTCGCCTCATTTCGGACGGAGACCTTTCCGCCGGCATTTCCGCGGCCGTGCTGGGATCAGGCGTTCACGCGGTCATGGGCATCGGTGGAGCGCCCGAAGGGGTCCTGACCGCCGCCGCGATGCGTTGCCTTAACGGTGAGATCCAGGCCAAGCTGGTCATGACCAAGCCCTCCGATCGCGAGCGCTGCGAACGCATGGGAATCGCTGACCTCGACAAGGTCTTCTTCACGCGTGATCTTGCCCCAGGCAAAGACATCATCTTCGCCTGCGCCGGCGTCACCGATGGCCATCTCCTGAAGGGCGTTCGCTTCTTCGGAGACGGCATGCGGACCCACTGCCTGATCATGACCACCCACCCCCACCAGGTTCGGTTCATTGATGCCATTCATGCACGCGATCGAGCAGCTACCCGTTTTAGATTTTAAATATGTTATCTATATTTGATGGGTATTTAAGGCTAGTCAACTAATATTATTGTTGACACTATTTTAGCTTAAGCCTATCTTCATCTACTACTTGAGGTACCAAGTGACAAAGTCTCTACAAAAATTCGATTTTCGATCATCGGTCCTCTTCAATCGCTCAACCAGCTCCGTAGATCAAGCAGATCAAAAGGTCTAAGGGGGGAATCCGTGGGTTTGTTCGACAAATTTTTCAACAAGCAAAAGAGCCTAGTCGGTCTCGACATCGGCTCTTCCTCCGTCAAGCTCATCGAACTCAAGCCTGTCGGCAAGACCGGGACTGAGTTCAAGCTGACGAAGGCCGGGATGGAGATACTCCCTCCTGAAGCCATCGTCGACGGCGCGATCATGGACTCGGGCGCGATCGTGGACGCGATCAACCGGCTCTTCGCCAATCTCAAGATCAAAACGAACGACGTTGCGACCAGCGTGTCTGGCAATGCCGTCATCGTCAAGAAGATCTCGTTGCCCCAGATGACCACCGAGGAACTTGGCGAGTCGATCCACTGGGAGGCGGAACAGTACATCCCATTCGACATCCAGGACGTCTCCCTCGACTACGAGATCCTCGAAGGCTCGGGCGAGGGCGGCAATATGGACGTTCTGCTGGTCGCGGTCAAGAAAGACAAGATCGGCGACTACACGTCGGTCATCACGCAGGCGGGGAAGACGCCCCGCATCGTTGACGTCGATGTCTTCGCCTTGCAGAACTGCCACGAGATCAACTACGGCACCGACTCCGGTCGCGTCGTCGCTCTCCTGAATCTCGGTGCTGCGATCACGAACGTCAACATCGTGCGCGGTTCCAACTCGCTCTTCAACCGCGACATTGCGGTCGGCGGCAACCTTGCCACCGACGCTCTCCAGAAGGATCTCGGCCTTCCGTACGAATCGGCCGAAGCCCTGAAGCGGGGCGAACAGATCGAAGGCACTCTTCCCGACAACGTCTTCCCCGTGGTCCAGAGCACGGTCGAAAACATCGTCTCGGAAATCCAGAAGACTTTTGACTTCTTCCGGGCCACCACCCAGGAAGAGCGCATTGATCAGGTTTACCTGGCCGGCGGTTCGGCCCGGTTGCAGGGTCTTCGCGAAATGCTGATTGAGCGCCTCGACACTCAGGTCGACATCCTCAACCCCTTCAACTCCGTAACCTACTCTCCTAAAGATGTCGATGCGGACCTTGTCAACCAGATGGGTCCGGCCGCGGCGATTGCCGTCGGCCTTGCGGTGCGAAAGGTGGGCGACCGATGATTCGAATTAACCTCCTCGAATCGGAGCGTGCAACCTCCTCCAAGGGCAAAGGTGCCGCTGCAGCCGCAGGAGCCAGCGGGAGTTCTTCGGCGATGGCGCCGTATGTTCCGCTCATCGCGGGCTTCCTCATCGCGGCGCTTGGTAGCGGTTATTTCTATATGACGCTGACCTCGGAAATCGAGGATACGAATCAGAAGATCGTCGTCGCCAAGGCCGAGATCGACAAACTGAAGGTGGAGAAGGCGCGCAAGGAAGAACTCGAGCGCAAGCGGAAGAGCTTCCAGGACCAGGTCAACCTGATCGAGCGTCTCAAGGCGGAGCAGGGTGGCCCGGTGCGCATGCTCGACGAAATATCCAAGGCCTTGCCTGACTTTGTCTGGCTGACCAAGATCGAACAGCAGGGGCCGACGCTCAAAATCAGCGGCGAGTCCTCAAACAACAACTCCATCGCCGACTTCCTCAACAACCTACAGCGCGCGGGCGACGGATGTGATGTGAACACGCCTGAAGGCAAGATCAACTGCTGGTTCCCCGAAGCAAACCTCGAATCCTATCGAGAAGCGACCGCAGGCACCCAGCCAGTCGTTGCCTTCAACTTCACCGCGACCTTCCGCAACCCGGAAGTCGCCCAGAAGGACGCCGCCGCGGCAGCAGCTGCCGCGGCTCAACGAAAGCCCGCCACGCCGGCGGCCAAGTAGGGAGGCCTTCAGGAATTACATCATGGCCGAGAACGCTTACACAAAACTTCCGAAAAACCAGCGGTACATCGTCGGCGTGGTCATCGCGATCGTCGTCGCGGTCGCCTTCAAGTACGGCTGGTACGACGACAATGCGACCATTCGGGACGGCCTCGTCGCCGACCTGGGCAAGCTCAACGCGGAAATCGCGGAGTTGAACGTCGTGAAGGCACAGATGCCTGCACTTGAGAAGGAAGTTGATCAGTTGAGCCTTCGCCTCGACCAGCTGAGACGGATCCTGCCGCCCGCCAAGGAAACGCCGGATCTGATGAAACGCCTCCAGGCCCTGGCTTCGCAGTCCAACTTGAAGATCAAGATGTTCACGCCCGGCCAGACCGTCCAGAAGGAGTTCTATCTGGAATGGCCGATCGAGATTCAGGTCGACGGGACTTATCCAAACCTCGCAGCCTTCTTCGATCGTGTGGGACGTCTGCCGCGTATCGTCAACATCGGCAACATCCGCACCAGCACGGCCGCGAAGCAGACGTTCAATCAGACGCTGTCGGCGCAGTACACCGCCATGACCTACGTCTACTCCGAACCCGCGCCTAAGCCCGCGGTCAGGCGCTAGGAGGAACGAATGAGAGCACTCAACCTTTGTACTTTCGGCATCATCGCCCTGGCGGTGAGCGCCTCTGCCCAGAACCCGACGGCTGCGGCAACGCCCGCGCCCGCGGCCATGCCGAGCCCCACTCCGGCGGGCGGCACTGCCGGGGGCCAGCT
>JBDSLN010000250.1:0-10613 GCA_039916365.1 Vicinamibacteria bacterium | reverse complement strand
ACTTCCTTCATCACGCTGTCGACATACTCGAGCTTGCGCAGCGCCGGCCAGCCTTTGTACTCCTTGCGCCACGGGGTCTCGGGATCGATCCAGACCGCGAAGGTTTCCGCGAAGTCTTCGTCGGGATGCGCCTGCGCGTACCACGCGTCGAGATGAACCACGAAGCGCTTGCTGTACGGGCGGGGCGTGTAGTGATCGGGATAAGGCTCGCTGGTTTTGCCGAAGGCCTGAACGCGCCCCGGCCGTCGCCTCAGGGCGTAAGCGTTCTCGATCGCGTGCCCGGCTTCGTGCCGCAGGATCTGCAGGCACCACTCCGGCGTTCCGCCTTCGACTTCCAGCATCTGAGCGCGCTCAAGGCGCATGAGCCGCGGATGGGCGAGATAAAAAGGAATGGCGATTCCCGGAACCCCGTCCGGACAGAACCATTCGTCGGACAGCCAGACATGAGGACGGAAACGGAGCCCGCGCGCCTCCAGGTTTGCGTAGAGCGCCTTGACCCGGCCTTCAAGCGCCGTGCCTTCAATGCGAAGGCCGAGATCGCACATACGCGTCTCCAGGAGTCGCTCATCGGACCAAGTCGCCCAATTGGACGGCCGAAGCGCCGTCTTGCTGCGCGGTCTTTTGGGAGCGGGGGGCGTCCTAAGCTTCACACCTCCAGAGTAAGCCGCGGGGGTTCCAGGCCCCAAGGACTTTCGAGGCTTCAGCTCAGATTTACCTGAGCGATGCTCTGGCAGGGAGAGGTGCCTCGAGGCGGCTACGTCCCCGCGAACCGATTTGAAGACGACGAAGGCCTGCCGCGACCGCGGCTAACATCCCGCGATGGAGGCCGACCTCGACGCTGCGACTCCCTCAGTAGACGAAAGTGTCGCGAGCCGCCGCAGAGGAATCGGCCTCTGCCTTTCCGGCGGCGGATACCGCGCCACTCTCTTTCACGCGGGCGTTATTCAACGCCTCTTCGAACTCGGGGTCACTTCGCGGCCTGACTTCCACACTGTGGCCTCGGTGTCCGGTGGCAGCCTGACTTCGGCGCAATGGGCCATCGCTCAAGCGCGCGCCGACGGCGAGAAACGCCCCGTGAACTTTGTCGCCGATGTGATGGGTCCGCTTCAGGCACTGACGTCGCGCGACATTCGCACCGGAGCCATGGCGCAGAAGTTCCTGCTTCCGTGGAACTGGTTTCGGGCTAGCTTCGCGGTTGAGTCGATGGTTTCGAAGTTCGAGGGCGTTTTCGGCAAGAGCACGCTCGACCGCCTTCCAGAGCAGCCGCGCTTCATCCTTTGCGGCACCGACATGGCCTTCGGCGCCAACTTCGTCTTTGAGCGCGATCGCGTCGGCTCCTACCTTGCGGGTTACGCGCCATCGTCGGAGTTCACGCTTGCTCAAGCCGTGGCTGCCTCCGCCTGCTTCCCGCCTCTTTTCGGGCCTCTTCGGATTGAACGCGGCGCCGAGCGCTTCAAGGGTGGCCGTGTGCCTGGTCTGAAGGCCGCCGAGCGCAAGCAGGCGCTGGCCGATCTGCGCGTGACCGACGGCGGGGTCTACGACAACATGGGCCTGGAGCCCGTGTGGAAGAGCCACAATGTGGTGCTCGTCTCTGACGCGGGCGGACTGCTGGACGCGGAGGCCGACAAGAGTTTCATCTGGCGGATCAAGCGCTATCAGTCGATCCAGGAGGCGCAGGCGCGCGGCGTGCGCAAGCGCTTTCTCATCGCGGGCTTTTGTCAGGGCACCATCAAGGGCGCTTACATCGGCGTCGGCAGTTCGGTGGATCGTTACGGTGCCTCCCGGCCTGAGGCGTATTCAAAGGCCTTCGCCACCGACCTCATCGCCAACATCCGCACCGATCTGGATGCCTTCAGCGAAGTGGAGCAGGCGGTGTTGATCAATCATGGTTACACGCTGATTGATTCGGCCCTTCGCGCACACGCGCCTGACTTGATCGCCGCAGACGCGTCCTTCGTCCTGCCGTTTCCTGCCTTCGCTCCGCCTGCGATTCAGGAAGACGAACTCCGCAACCGGCTGGCAGGGTCTGAGAAGCGAAAGCTCAAGGGAAGAGACTAATCCCCGAACGAAATTCCCAGGCCGCGCGCCGACATCATCACGTCTGAGTCGAGGGGCACGCGCTTGGTGCGACCGTTGCCGACGGAAGAACTCAACGCGACGCTTACGATCGTCGGCGGATTGAGCGCCACCATCGTGCCGAAGTCTTTGTCGTGAACCGCGCGGACGGCGGCCGCGCCGAAGCGGGTTCCGAGCAGACGATCGAAGGTGGTGGGCGGTCCCCCGCGCTGAAGATGTCCAAGGACTACGCTTCGGGTTTCCTTGCCGGTGCGTCGCGCGATCTCTTCGCCCACCCACTGGCCGATGCCGCCCAGCCGCGGCGCCTCGCCCTTGTCGAGCGAGCGGGTGTGAACCTGGCCGCCCCCCTTGCTGCGAGCGCCCTCGGCCACCACCACGATGGAGAAGTAGCCGCCCCGATGGCCCTTCTCTCGCTCGCGAATTTTTTCGCAGACCCGCTCCATGTCGAAGGGAATTTCTGGAATGAGGATGACGTCCGCGCCCCCGGCGACTCCCGAATTGAGGGCGATGAAGCCAGCATTGCGGCCCATCAGTTCGACGACCATTACCCGCCTGTGCGCCTGGGCAGTGGGATGGAGTTTGTCGATGGCATCAGTTGCGGTGGCTACGGCGGTGTCGAAACCGAAGGTGACGGACGTGCGCGCGATGTCGTTGTCGATCGTCTTCGGAACACCGACGACGGGAATCCCCTTCTTCGCGAGGCGAAGCGCGATGCTCAGCGTTCCATCGCCGCCGATGGCGATGAGCGCATCAAATCCCATCGCCTTAAAGTTGCGCACCACCTCGTCGGAGCGATCGGCGTCCTTCACCACGGCTCCGTCCTTACCGGTCTGGGCGACCCGGAACGGGCTCAGGCGATTCGAGGTGCCGAGGATGGTGCCGCCGAGATGGATGATGCCGCGGACGTCGCGAGAATGAAGTTGATGGGCGCGCTTGGTGAGCAACCCTTCGAAGCCGTCCTCGATGCCGAAGACCTCCCAGCCCAGATCAAAGGCGGTGCGCGCGGCCGCACGGATGACGGCATTCAATCCGGGGCAATCTCCGCCTCCGGTCAGCAGGGCGATGCGAAATGGCTTTTTCGAACGGGACGGCTTGGGCTTCATGATTCACTCACTATCTTTGGAACGTTCCACGCATTGTACTGAAGGATCGAATCGGCGCCTCAAACACGGGCCGATCGGTCCGCCGACCTAAGCTTGTGACCGTCATTCGCAAACCCCATGACCCTCAACCAATCCCGTCTCGTCCGCCTCAACGACAAGCCCAACGCGAAGACGGGTGACTTCGTTCTCTATTGGATGCAGATGCAGCGAAGGTTCACGCACAACCATTCGCTCGACTACGCGATCAAGTGCGCGAACGAACTCGGCAAGCCGCTGGTGGTCTATGAGGGGCTTCGCCTGGACTACCCGTGGTCGAGCGCGCGCCTGCATCGGTTCATTCTTGAAGGCATGCGTGACAACGCCGCGACCGCCGCGAAGCTGGGCTTCACCTACTGGCCTTATGTTGAGACGCCGGCCCAGCCTGCTCGCGGACTGCTCGCGCAGATAGTGGCCCGAGCGGCTCTGGTCGTCACCGACGACTTCCCGTGCTTCATCATTCCCGCGCAGAGCGGCGCATTGGCTTCGAAAGTGGAATGCGCGGTGATCGCGGTGGACTCGAACTCTGTGGTTCCGCTGCGACTCCTAGGTGACGCGCCTTATGCCGCCGCTCATCTCCGCCCGCGCATTCACAAAGGGTTCGCGGAGGCGTTCGAGCATCGAAGCGCCGTCAAGCCGAAGGCGCCGAAGGCCGATGCGTCAAAGATCGATCCGGGCTTCTCACTCGCGCCGTTGGATGACATCACTGGCTTGATCAGGAGACTTCCAATCGACCAATCCGTCGTTGCGGTTGAAGCGAAGCCCGGTGGAGCGTCGGCAGCGCGTGCGCAGTTGAAAGCGTTTCTCAGGAAGGGCCTGCCGATCTATGCGGAAGACCGATCCGATCCCATGCCGCCCTCGGCCCATCACGGCTCCGGCCTCTCGCCCTACCTCCATTTCGGGCACATCGGCATCGAAGAAGTCGTCGCGTCGGTGCTCGACTCTGGCGATGCGCCGGCCGCCCTTCATTTCGAGAACAAAGGAAAGCGCGAAGGGTTCTTCGGCGGCGATCCCAACATCAATTCCTTTCTCGATGAAGCGATGACCTGGCGCGACGTCGGCTATGTCTGGCATCTGCACCGACGCGAAGACACGAAGTCGCTTCAAACCGCTCTCCCGAAGTGGGCGATGGCGACCCTTCATCTTCATGCGGGCGATCATCGGGGGTTCACCTACACCCTCGACGAGTGGGAGAGTGGCGCGACCCACGATCCGCTGTGGAACGCCGCGCAGAAGGAACTTGTGGCGACCGGTTCGATTCACAACTATCTGCGGATGTTGTGGGGCAAGAAGGTGATCGAGTGGTCGCGCTCGCCGGAGGACGCGTACGAGACGCTCGTTCATCTCAACAACAAGTACGCGCTCGACGGACGTAATCCGAATTCCTACACTGGCATTCTTTGGTGTTTTGGTCTCTTCGACCGGCCGTGGGCACCCGAGCGCAAGGTTCTCGGTCAGATCCGCTACATGTCTTCCGCCAACACCGCGAAGAAGTTCAAGCTCGGTCCTTACCTGGACTGGATCGCGACTTTGCCGGCTCCCTCGACCGCGGTCGTTTCGAAACGTCGCGGCTGAGGTCGTTGCGTCACTCATGAGCCGCCTTCGACCGGAAGCCAACTCGCGCCTCGCATCGGTGTGTCTCTTCCTGCTCTTCCTGGTTCTTCCGTTTGAGCCGCGATTCACGGTCCTCGTCGGATCGTTTCGCCTTTCTCTGATTGAAGCGGTCGCTGTTCCGTGTTTTATCGCTCTCTTCATGACGACACGCGCTCGCGGAGTCGCTGCCTGGAAGTCTCCGGCTCTTCTGTGTCTTGTCGGCTTTGTGGCGGTGGCGCTGGTCTCCGCGGCCCTTTCGGAGGTTGAACCGTCGCGTGCCCTGAAGTTCGCCCTTCGTCTTGGCGCGATGACGACGTTCGCCTTTCTGATTGCTCGCCTCACCGATACAGAACGTCGCTTTGGAATGATCGGCCTTGCGATCTCTGGTGCGTTCGCCGCAGCACTCGCCCTGCTTGAAGGTCTGGGCGTTCGCTCGTTCGATGTGTTCCTCGGGGCGTTTCGGGAAATCCCGTTCAACGTGGCCGGTGTCCGCCGCGCCACGGCTGGCTCGGAGTACCCGAATCTGGGTGCGGCCATGATTGTCTACGCGCTTCTGGTTGGCGTGGTCCGTCTCCGCGGTCAGCGATGGAAACGCCTCGGCTGCGTCGCTCTCATGGCGAGCGGCATCGTCTTCACCTATTCGCGAGGAGGCTGGCTTGCCGCACTCGCGGGCCTCTTGTCGATTGGCGCGGTCGAGTGGAAACGGGACCGGACAGCCTTCATGCCCGCCATCGCCTTCGCCCTGATCGTCGGACTGTTCATCACGCGTGGAGAAATCTCACAGCTGCGCCTGGGTGGCGAGAACGCGAACGACTTCTACGCCGCGTCCTACAAAGTGCCGCTTCAACTCGCCATGGATCCGGGTGTCCGCACCACGCTGCCGGTGACGATCCGAAACGTGGGCCGGCGCGCGTGGCGAAAGACCGATGAGATGCACCTCTCGTATCACCTCTACGAATCGGGTGAGCGACCACTCGTCGATGGGCCGCGCACCGACCTTCCTCATGATGTGCTTCCGGGAGAGTCGGTGACGATCCAGGCGTCCCTTCGTGCTCCTGCGAATTCGGGTGACTATCTCGTGATGTGGGACCTCGTTCACGAGGACACCACCTGGTTCTCCGGGCAAGGCGTCAAGCCGGGTGTGGTTCGCTTGATTGTGGGAAGCGACCCCCCGAAGGGCCGCGTCATTTCCGAAACCGACGCGATGAAGGCGATCCCTGACACACTTGCCTGGAGACCCTCACGTTCGGAACTCTGGTCGCTCGCGTTTCGAATGTGGAAGTCGCATCCGCTGCTGGGCGTGGGCCCGGACAACTTCCGATGGACTTATGGAGCGGTCGCGGAGAAGTCGACGTTTGATACGCGGGTGTTCGCCAACAACATGTTTCTGGAGATCGCGGCGACGCTCGGCACACTCGGTCTCATGGCGTTCGTCGCAGCACTCATCTTTGCCCTGCGGCAAGGTTGGACGCAGGCGCCGCACTCGGACATCGCTCTGACCGCGTTCGCCATTCTTGTGGCCATGACAGTGCACGGAGTGGCTGACTATTTGCTGGCCTTCTCGGGCCACTATCTGGTGTTTGGATTCGCCATTGGCGCGTTAGCCCGCCGACCAAGGGTCTGAGGCCTCAGTTCGGAAGGTGCTCGCGCGTGAGGTTGCGATGGCCTGACGCCGTGACCACCACGTTGTCTTCCACGCGAATTCCACCGAACGGCGCGAGCTGATCGATCAACGGCCAGTTGAAGTCGTCCGAGGTCGGACCGCTCCGGTGCGGTTCCAGCAACATCTGCACGAAGTAGATGCCGGGCTCGATGGTGAAGACCTGCCCAACCTCCATCACGCGGGTGTTGCGGAGATAGGGATGCGCCTCGGGAGGCGGCAGCACTCCGCCTTCGCGCGCCTTCTGGTGTCCGCCAATGTCGTGAACCTGAATGCCCAGATGGTGGCCGACGCCGTGAGGGAAGAACACGGACGTGTAGTGCTGGTCGACGGCGGTATCGAGGGAGCACTTCAGCACGTCGTGGTCGATCAGCGTCTCGCCGATCTTCCGATGCGCCGCGAGATGAATGTCCACATACGAGTCGCCCGGCTTCACCATCGCGCATAGCTCGAGCTGAAGCTTATTGACCGCATCGGATAGGGCCTTGAACTTCGGGTCGGCGGAAGGCGCCACGGAGGTCCGCGTGATGTCGCAGCCGTAGCCGTTGTCAGAAACGCCGGCGTCGAGCAATAGAACCTTGCCGGAGCCGGTCGCGCGCTTCGCGTGATAGTGAAGGATCGCGCCCTTTTCGTCGAGGCAGACGATGGTGGGATAGGGAAGGCTGTCGTCCGTGCAGTCTGCGGCCTTGACGAATTCCTGATGAATGCCGAGTTCGCTGCGCCCCGCCAGGAACGCTTCGCGCGCCGCGTTGTGACCGCGAGCGCCTGCCGCGGTGGCGCGGCTCAGACATTCGATCTCGTAGTCGGTCTTAATGGCGCGATCCCAATCCATGCGCTTGACCAGGGGTTCCGGATTCACCGCCAGGCCCGCGTCCTTCGCGCGGTTTTCATCGTCACCCACGAACGCCGCATTACCGATCGCGCTGATCTTGTCGAAGACGCCACGCGCCGTGTCAGATTCATCGATGTCGAACTCACTCGTCCAGAAATCGTTGGCGAAGGGCGCGCGTTCGTACCAGTAGTCCTTGGGCGCCCAGCGAATGAGGCGCGGTTTCGCGCCTGCCTTGATGACGATGGCGTGATGCGGTCCCTTGAGTGGGCAGAAGCTCGCGAAGTGGGGATTCGACCGGAACGGCGGTTCCATGTCGTCCGCGTAATAGATCATCTGCGAACCAGCACCCAGGACCAGCGCGTCGAAACCCGTTTCCGAGAGCGTTTGATTGGCCGTCTTCACCATCTTCGCGATGTGATCGTGGTACAGCTTCGAGAGATCCATAAGGGCGACGCTAGAAGCAGGAAGGCTGCGTCGTCAAACTGTGAGGTCGGACGAACGTGCCTTATTCGCAGCATTGGCGAGCGGACGGAACGCTCGTCGATCGTGATGGTGGTCGGTGCGGAGAGGAAACGCCCGAGTTGCATGAGGAAGATGCCACCGCAGACGACCATGAACGTAGCGCCCAGGATCATCCATCGGGGCTTCGATGATTCCATCCCGTACGAACCGTCGCGTCATGAGGTCTACACCTTTACCGCACCACTGGCGGGCGTCCCCCGAGGAGGCTCCGCGCTGCTCGCTCCACGACTCCCCACAGTATGTTCAATACGGTTCCGTCGCTCGTCGCTGCTTGCCCGCCATGGGCACGGTCTCGAACGTTTCGCGACGATTCCTCATCGCTAGCAGCTAGGAGTCTGGGCGGCAGAACGATGAGACTCCTGTCCACAGGGCGGAACTCCGTCAGCCGGGCGTGATGGGGCTAGGGAATCACGAGCGCTGGTTGCGCCGTCTTGTTGAGCGTCGCTATGTCGAAGGCGAGAAGAGCGGCCCACTCCTTCTCAAGCGGCTCCAGCTCGCTCTTCAACGTTGCGTAAACCTCGCGCATTCCCTGCGTCGGCACGCCGTCGTTCTCAACGACGAACGAATAAAGCGGAATCAGGCGCGAATAAAGTTTCGCCCCGCCCCGAAACGCGAGGATGTCGTACGTAACTTCGGCTTTCGGGTTGTGGAGTTTGTCCTCCAGGGCGTCCAGCTTCGGCGAAAGCGCATCCGCCGTCTTCAACCAATCGGCCGCGGCCGGGTCGCCCTTCACAAGTTCCTTCCGCGCCAGAACCTGCGTCCTCACACTGCAAAGGGCAGTCACGATTGTCGTCAGCCGTGTAATGTCATCCCGCATCGCAAGAGAAAACGTCAGCTGTGAGTCGTAGTCCGCTGCGCTCATCGAGACACGCGGATCGGGCTTCACCACGAGCGGTTGGGTGTAGGTCTTGCCATTGGCATTCAGCCGTGCGATGTACGTGCCCGGCGCGGCCAGGGGCCCAACACTCGGGTCGCCTGCATCGACCTTGGCACGCCAGATCTTCTTGGCCCCCTGATACCTGAAGTCCCAGAACGCGCGCTGGACGCCGGCGTTGTTCTTGACGTCCGCTTCCTTCTCCTCAAACGATCCCTCGTCCGGGTCGTTGATCGCCCACTCTTGAGGTTCGAGGTCGCTCTTCAGCGTTCGGATGACCGCTCCCTTCGCATCCAGGATGTCGATCGTGATCGGCTTCTCAGACTTCGCCTTGAGGAAATACTCGATCATTGCAGCCGCGGGCGGGTTTTTGCCTTTGACGCCGGTGTCGTGGAAATTGCCGGAGTAGCGCCAGCGTAGGGCAGGCGTGGTAGGAAAGAGCATCGCATCGGCGTTCCTCGAATCACTCTTCCATTCACGCAGCGACGTCAGGTTGTCGAGAATCCAGAACGAACGACCCATCGTGCTGAGGACGAGATCGTCGCCCTGCACGCGAAGATCGGTTACGGCGACGGTGGGGAAGTTGAGCTTGAGCGGCTCCCACGTTGCTCCATCGTCGCGGGAGAAGATCACGCCTCTCTCGGTCCCCACGTAGAGCATCCCGCGTTTTTTCGGGTCTTCGCGAACCGCGTGAAGATAAACGTCCTGCTTCATCGATGCCGACAGGGTCTTCCACGTCTTCCCGTAGTCGGTGGTCTTGACGAGGTACGGTTTCATGTCATCGAGGCGATGGCCTTCGACGACGACGTAGGCAGTTCCCGCGTCAAACGCCGACGCTTCGATCAACGAGACCGTGGAGAAGTCAGTGAACTTCGGCATGTTGGGCGTGACATTCGTCCACGTCTTGCCGCTGTCCTGCGTGACTTGCACGAGACCATCGTCCGAGCCCGACCAGATCACGCCGGCTTTCATCGGCGACTCGGCGATGGCGAAAACCGTCCCGAAAAACTCGACGCCCGTGTTGTCGCCCGTGATCGGTCCGCCGGCCCACTGCTGTTTTGTTTTGTCGTTCCGCGTGAGATCACCGCTGATCGTCCTCCACGTCTGACCACCGTCGCGTGTCATGAAGATCGCCTCCCCGCCGTGGTACACGGTCTTCGGATCATGAGGGGAGACAAGAATCGGGGCCGTCCACTGGAATCGGTGTTTGAAGTCGGCCGCACCGTGGCCCGACTCGTTGTCGGGATACGCCGAGACGTTCCGCGCCTGTCCGGTCTTCCGATCGAATTGCGTGAAGATACCGAGATACTCGCCCGCGTAGACGATGTCTGGGTTGGAAGGCTCGGACTGCGTGTGTCCCGCCTCGCCGCCACCCACATCGAACCACTCTCCGGCCGCGATTCCACCGCTCCGGAGGCTGTTCGACGGGCCGGATGCCGTCCCCACATCCTGCATCGCGCCGTGCACACGGTAGGGAACCGAGGTGTCGGTTCCGACGTGATAGAGCTGCGCAATCGGAAGTGCTGGCGTGTACCAGCTTTTTCCGGCGTCGGTTGATATCGAGACACCGCCATCGTGGGCGGTGATCATGCGCATCGAGTTCGCCGGGTCGATCCACACGTCGTGGAGATCGCCGTGATGTCGCTTCACCCCTTCAAGCGTCTTGCCGCCGTCGATCGTCTTGACAAGCGGGACCTGCGGAAACCACACGATGTCCTCGTTCTTCGGATCGACCGTCATCGTCGAGTAGTACCAGGCACGCTGGCGAAGTGAGCGATGCGCAGTGGCTAGAGAAAACGATTCACCTCCGTCATCGGATCGAAAAAGGCCGCCCTTCTCGGATTCGATAAGGGCATAGACGCGCTGCCCGTTCGACGGTGCCACCGCGCAACCGATCCTTCCCTTGATGCCTTCGGG
>JBDSLN010000249.1:0-2506 GCA_039916365.1 Vicinamibacteria bacterium | reverse complement strand
CAGCTTCTTGATCTTCATTCCACGCCGGCCGATTCCGTGAGCCTCGTACCAGTGCAGTTCGGCCGCAACAATCGCACCGTTGGACAAGTGGACCATAGCCTCTCCCTTCAGTTTGCGCCATCGGCCCTTCCCGTGAATCCGCTTCAGCAGGACCAGTTCACGGATCGATCGGTTGATGGCGATGATTCCGAGGACGTGGATATCGCCCTTGATCGTGAAGCCTCCAAACATTTCTCCATTGTTCTGCGGAGCGGGGACCGATGGGGTCCAGATCTCGGAACACGCACCGAAGGGTCATGCAGCGGGGTCCGCTCTGGCCACTGCCGTTCGATCGAACTCAGTATCCGCGTCTCGGCGTACTCCAGGACCCGGAGTTCCGCACCATTTCTTTGGTCAGCGGCGGATCGATCACCGCGGCGGCGGTGGCTCTAGGGAATTGCCGTGAACGGCGGCACGCCGCGAGCATCATTGCTGCGGTCATGCCAATCCAGACAGCAAACGTCGCCAGGTCATCTGCCGGCCGGCCCGTGGGCCCATGGCCCGCCGCCATGACCAGCAAGAGAACCGCCCCACCCGCGCCTATCCCGCCGATCATCAGCATGCCGGCGAGTACCTTGCCTGAGCTGGCACCCCTCCAGACCGCGGACGATAGTCAGCGTATCTATTTTGATACACTTCGGTTGTGCAGCGCGTCTCCGTCAGATTCTTCGCTCTGACCAGCGGGAGGGAACCGGTCCGCGACTGGCTGTTGTCTCTTCGCGCCGACGAGCGAAAGACCATTGGCGATGACATCCGAACCATGCAGTTTGGTTGGCCGGTGGGGATGCCATTGGTTTGAAAGCTGGACACTGGCCTATGGGAAGTCAGGATCACTTTGGAAAGCGGCATCGCCCGGGTGTTCTTCACGCTGGTTGAGAATGAAGCCATCCTCCTTCATGGATTCATCAAGAAGAGCCAGAAGACACCGCTCACGGAACTTGAGACAGCAAGGAAGCGCAAGAGAGCCCTCGAAACACCTTAGGAGAGAAGAGCAATGAAGCAGAAGAGCACCAATCCCCATATCGGCACCCACTTCGAGGACTTCCTTCGGGCCGACGGCCGCCTCGATGAAGCGACCACGCTCGCCATCAAGCGCGTACTTGCTTATCAGTTGACGAAGGCCATGACCAGAGCCAAGGTGAGCCAGGCCGAATTGGCACGTCGCATGCGAACAAGTCGTGCGGTGATCCGGCGACTACTGGACAAGGACGACCCTTCTGTGACGTTGTCGACTATGACCAAGGCGGCGAGCGCCCTTGGAAAGAGCCTCACCCTGAAACTCGCGGCTTGAGCCCGCGTTGCGCCTGAAGCTTCGCCACAAAAGACGCAGGTAAAACAAGCGCGGTTGACTCGTCCGGCGTTCGGTGAGTCGAGACTGCGCGCGGCGAACTCGAGGATGACTGAGATCTCCTAGTGGGAAACCGGAAATGCCTCCACGATCTCGTCGACCGTCATTCCAGCCTCCAGGTTTTCGAATACGAGAGAGACCGGCGTCCGCGTTCCGCGGAAAACCCACGCTCCGCTGACCTTGCCAGGGATGGCTTCCACCGCGGGACACTGAGACCAATCGAGAGCGGACATGGGATTTCCTCCGCCTGAGCTTAAGGGATCCAGCCGCAGAGTCGGGAGGTATCCGAAGCCATCCGGCATGACGCCGATCACGGTGGCCGTCGTGCTCCCCAGCGCCGCTTCTGATCCAATCACGTCGGCGCGCCCGCCGAAGGATCGCTGCCAGACGTCATATCCGAGCACAACCACGCCCGCAGCCCCCGGCGTCTCGTCGGCATCGACGAGACCACGACCGAGCACGGGAGACACCCGCGCCGCGCGGAAAGCGGTGGCCGTCAGCTCGGCGGTCTGCACAAGCTCGGGGGCCGCGTGATCGACGATCAGATTGCGGGCGGCCGTGCGATCGCCACCGCGAGCGCCAGCCCGCCGGCCGAGCTTGTAATCCTGCAGCATGTCGCTCACCTGCTAGACGTGGATTCCAACTACTGTCAACAGCTCGCCGTGTTTGTTGCCGAACGGTCAACAAGTATCCAGCTATGCTCCTCACTCCGTCGCGAAGGATCTGATTGGCGATACCCAACTACCAAAGTTTCATGCTGCCGATGCTTGTTCTCCTTCAGGATGGGAAGGAACAACGTCTTGGCGAACTGGTTGAAGCGCTTGCCGGCAAGTTCGACTTGTCGACGGATGAGCGACAGCAACTCCTGCCCAGCGGCCAAGGGACGATTGTCGGTAACCGCGTCGGGTGGGCTCGTACCTACCTGAAGAAGGGCGGCCTGATCGAGTCGAGTCGCCGGGGTTATGTAACGATCTCAGCGCGTGGCTTGAAAGTGCTCGCCACGAAACCGGAGCGCATCGACGTGAAGTTCCTCGAACAGTTTCCTGAGTTCGTCGCCTTCAGAGACTTGCGCCACGACCCCAGCACCATCTCGTCGGCCGCCATCGTTTCTTCGCCGAG
>JBDSLN010000248.1:0-19879 GCA_039916365.1 Vicinamibacteria bacterium | reverse complement strand
TCCGCTAATGAGCGCCGGTCGTTCCTCGGTGCTCGCGACATTCATATCGATCGGCTTGATCCTCAGTGTCAGGATGCGCCGATTCGCCAATTGACGGGCCCTATCTTGAGCTTTCCAAAAATGACCTTCTCCGCAACGTTGCCCGTGCGCGCCGCATGAGGCGCGAACTTGTCGTCACCTCCTCTCCCAAAGAAACCCGGGTAGCACTCCTCGAAGATTCCCAGGTCGCAGAATTTTTTATCGAGCGCTCCGAGCACGCCTCCACTGCGGGCAACATCTACAAGGGCCGGGTCAGCCGCGTGCTTCCCGGCATGGGCTCCGCCTTCGTTGACATCGGCCTCGAGCGTGACGCTTTCATGCACGCCGAGGATGTCTTCGAGGACCTTCCGGAGAATCTTCTCGAAGAGGAAGAGCGTGGCGCCAAGGCTGCCCCGATCGAAGACCTGGTGAGTCCGGGCCAGGACATCGTGGTTCAGGTCGTCAAGGAATCGCTTGGAACCAAGGGCGCGCGCATCACGGCGCACATCTCTTTGCCCGGCCGCTTCATGGTCTTTCTTCCAACCGTCGAGCACGTCGGCGTTTCCCGTCGTGTTCAGGACGATGACGAGCGCAAGCGACTCAAGAGCTTCCTCAAGGGTGTTCGCCGGGACAACGGTGGCGGTGGGTTTATCGGCCGCACCGCGGCGCTGGGACGCGATGTCGTAGACCTCGAACGTGATGCCAAGAACCTGATCCGTACCTGGGACGAAGTGCGCGGCGTCGCTTCACGAGGCAAGGCGCCCATGCTTCTCTACAAGGAGCCGTCGCTCGTCGAACGTCTCCTGCGCGACCTGCTGGGCAAGGATGTCGCGGGCGTTCACGTTGACGACCCGGAACTTCACAAGAAGATCTACAACTTCCTTGATCGCGTCGATCCCGAGCTTCTCTCGAAGGTTCGCCTCGTCAATCGACCCGGCCACATCTTCGACGACTTCGGCATCAATGCCGAGCTCGAGCGCGCGCTCAAGACCCGCGTGCCCCTGGAGTCGGGCGGTTCGATCGTCATCGAAGAGACGGAAGCGCTCGTGTCGGTGGACGTCAACACCGGTCGTTTCGTCGGCAAGAACGATCACGAAGACACCATCGTCAAGAACAACATCGAGGCGGCGAGAGAAATCGCGCGTCAGCTTCGCCTGCGTGACCTCGGCGGCATCATCGTCCTCGACTTCATCGACATGAAGGATCGCAAGAACCGGAAAAAGGTTCTGGCGGTTCTCGATGGGGAACTGCGACGCGATCGCGCCACCAGCCGCGTGCTTTCCGTCAGCGAGTTCGGGCTCGTGATCCTGACCCGCAAGCGCGTGCGCGAGTCGCTCAGCAAGACGCTTTGCGAGACGTGCCCCGAATGCGCCGGCGTCGGTCGTGTGAAGTCCGTGCCAACCATCCTGACCGAGATCTACGACGAGATTCGGAAGCTCCCGTCGGAGCTGAAGGCCCAGAAACTGACCCTACGCGCAGCACCCGCGGTGGCCGATGTTCTTCTCGAGGAACGCGACAGCGGATTCCTCTCATCCATCTCGAAGCTTCTCTCCGAGCCCCTCGGGGTCGAGGCCGATCCACTTCTCAGTCAGGAACAGTTCGACATCCTGACCGGCCCGCCGACCGTCTAGGTCTTAGTCCTTTTTCGACGAGAACGAGGATGATCGGCGAGCAGATCGTTCTCGTCGATCAAGCACGGAGCCGGCACTTTTCCTTTGACAAGGTGGATGCCTTCACGATGAAGCCGGGTCCTCTGCTTGGCACCTCGATCGTCGGGCAGCAGAATGATGCCTCCCGCGCCAACCACGCGATGCCAGGGTGTGTCATCCCCTCGCTTGAGTGACGCAAGGATCCAGGCAACCGTGCGCGCGCCGCCGATCGGTCGTGCCATGGCTGCGGCCGCTCGGCCGATCACTCCGTAGCTTGCTACCCGTCCGGTTGGAATTCGATGGACGAGAGCCTTGACGATCGAGCTTGGCGACTCCCTCTCCGTCTCGTTCGGCTTCGCCATGCGCGGCAGCTAGTGTCCCGTAACAGAAATACCGCACATCGTTCGCCGCCGATGCATCCCGGATCGCTGCGTTGTTCGTGGCCCAAGGCCAGGCTTTCGCGCTCGTTGCCTATGTTCAATATGCGCCATCCTCAGCGCCTTGCGCTCCACGCGCCTCGGCGCCGACTTATGCGCTGTATTTCTGTTACGGGACACTAGCGATTCGACAAGGGTGTGGGTGTGGGCCTGGGAAGGGGGGCCGCCGGAGGAACCACGATGCGCTCGGGCGTCGCGGAACCAGACGTCGAGAACTCGTCGTCGGTGGCCACCGTGGGCTGGGCCTTCTTAACCTTGCTGCGACCGATTTGCGTGGGAGCCTCGCGCACGTAAACAACGTACACCGCGTTCTTCTTCAGATCGGCGATGTAATCACCGTAGACCTTGTCGAAGCGGTTCTTCGAAAGATCTTCCTGAATCCGGTCTTTCACCTGATCGAAGGCCGTGACTTCGTCGACCATCCGCTCGCGGACCTTGAGAATCCAGAACGATCCATCGATCTCGACCGGAGAGGACACTTCGCCGGGTTTAAGGCTGGCGATCGCCCTGGAGAGCGCGGGGTTGAGATCGTCAGGCTCGACGCGTCCTAGATCTCCGCCCACGGCCTTGCTTGCGCTTGCCGAATGATCGCGAGCGAGCGTCTCGAAATCCTCGCCTCGATTGAGGCGCGCCACCACATCCTCGGCCCGGGCCTTATCTCCCTTGATCACGATCTCCATGAGGTAGACGGTTGCTTTCTTGGTGAAGTCGTCGCTTTTGCGCCGCTCGTACTCCGCGCGGACTTCGGCTTCGCTGACCTGCGCCTTCGGATCGACGTCTCGCGACCGAACCTGACGCACGATGACAGAGCGCTCGATGTTCCTCCGCAACGCATCCTTGGTAAGGCCTTCACGCTTGAGCTGGGCGAGGAACTCCTCTTCCGAGGCGATGTTCTGTTCCTTCTTGATGTCGTCGATCACCTGGTCGAGGTATTCGGGACGCAGCTTCAGGCCAAGAATGCCCGCGCGATCTACGAGAAGAAGCTCTTCCATCGCGTCGTCGAGGAGCTTGGCATTGTTCTGGCGGAGGAAGGATTCGACTTCGGCTTCGGGAACGCGGGCCTGCTGGACAGCCGCCAGTTGACGGGCCTCGAAGTCGGAGAGGGTCACGATCTGGCTGTTGACCCGCGCGATCACCCGCTCGATCACGTCGCCATGGACCAGAACGGAAGCGCCTAGAGCTCCCACGAAAGAAATGCTACCGAGCCATGACAGCTTCATAGTTCACCTGTGCTTGAGAGACGAGTGCATCAATCAGTTGCTTCATCTTGAGACGCGCCTTGGACTCCGCGAGTCGGGCTTTGATTTCCGGGCGGGAGTCCGCGAAAGACCTCATGCTAGCGGGCGTCTTCGACTCAAGCCGAAGGACATGAAACCCGAAGGTGGTGGTGACGATGCCGGAAACCTGCCCGGGAGCCAGTGCAAACACGGCCTGATCGATTTCCGGAGGCAATTCTCTCCGCTGGAAGGACCCGAGTAAACCGCCGCTCGACGCCTGGGGGGACTTGGACCGAGCGCGGGCGAGGAGCTCGAAGGCATTGCGGTCGGAGGCCAGAATACGCACCACATCGCGGGCGTCGTGGAGCGTCGTGAGCAGGATTTCCCGCACCGTCACGGATTCGGCGACGGTCGCGACGTCGGGGTGAGCCTCGTAGAACGCCTGCGCTTCTGCCTCTGTCACAGCGGTCGTGGCGAGCGCTAAGGTAAGCCAGCGCTCGGCCGATGTTCGATTCTCCCCGGCATCCTTGAATCCTTGACGAGTAGCGGCGAGGGCGACGACGCGTTCCTCAACGAAGCGGCTGAAGGCCGAGGAGCGCATGGTCGGATCGGTGGTGTCGGTGCCATCCTTGCCGAGCGGCTCCAGTTCCTTGAGAAACGCGCTGCGCCGGATGTCGACACCCTGGAACCTGATGACCACTGGGTCGAACGGCGTGCGGCAGCCCGCGAAGAACAGCGCGGCTAGAAGAAGTGGCGCGCAGACAGGTCGAAGGGTGGGGGGCACCGTCAAAGCCCCGCCATTTTCGCCGAATTGAGTTTTTGGAGGACGGCTCGTGTGGCATCGAGCGGCGCACCCGCAGGCAACGGAACGCTCAAGATCTTTCCTTGAGCGCTCAGCTTGGCACCGGACCACGTCGCGACCAAAGTGGCCAGCTTGCCGGGATCAATCGGCGGCGCGTCACCAAACGTGATGTCCACCCGTGCTCCCGCGCGGTCTACTTTGAGGATCCCAAGCCCCTCTGACATGACGCGTAGCCGTGAATATGTGATGAGATCCGTGGCCTCGGGAGGAAGCGGGCCAAAGCGATCGCGCATATCGGATTCGATGGCGTGAATCTCTTCGTCTCGCAGGGCATCCGCGGCGCGCTTGTAGATCAGGATGCGATCGCGAGCCTCCGCGATGTACGTGGCCTTAAGGCGGAGATCGATGCGGAGATTCAGGACCGTTCGCTCGACCACGCTTGCCTGACCGTCGGCCTGCATCTCCCGCACAGCGTCGCCAAGCAACTTGAGATAAAGATCGAGGCCGACCGCAAGGATATGGCCGCTCTGTTCTCCGCCCAGAAGATTTCCCGCGCCACGCATTTCAAGGTCGAGGGCCGCGAGTCGGAAGCCGGAACCAAGATCAGAAAACTCACGGATGGCGGCCAAACGACGTTGCGCCACTTCGGAAAGCACCCGTCCCGGTGGAACCATCAGATAGGCGAACGCTGGCCGATCGGAGCGGCCGACACGTCCCCGCAACTGATAAAGCTGGGCGAGCCCGAAACGGTCCGCCCGATGGATGATGAGAGTGTTCGCGCGCGGAACGTCGAGACCGTTTTCCACAATGGTGGTCGCGACCAGAACATTCGCCTGGCCTTCCACGAACGCGAGCATGGACTTCTCCAACTCGGTGTCGGTCATGCTGCCGTGGCCCACCACGACGTTCGCTTCAGGCACCAGCTCCTTGATCATGCTGGCGAGAGAGTAGATCGACTCGACGCGGTTGTGGACGACGTAGACCTGCCCGTCGCGCTCAAGTTCGTGGCGGATGGCGGTGGCGATCAGGTCCTTCGAGAACTTGACCACCATGGTCTGAATCGCGATGCGATCACGCGGCGGTGTCTCGATGACCGACATGTCGCGAAGTCCGGACAAACCCATCTGCAGCGTGCGGGGAATCGGCGTCGCGGAGAGCGTCAGGCTGTCGATCGACGTTTTCTTCTGCTTGAGCTTTTCTTTGGCTGCGACGCCGAAGCGTTGCTCTTCGTCGACGATCACCAGGCCGAGATCCTTGAACTCCACGTCCTTCGAAAGGACGCGATGGGTGCCGATGACGATGTCGACCTTGCCCTCCTTCGCACGTTCGAGAACGTCTTTGTTCTCTTTGGTCGAGCGCAAGCGAGAAACCATCTCGGTCGTAATCGGAAATGGCGCGAAGCGGCGGCGGAATGTCTGGAGATGCTGAAACGAAAGGACCGTCGTGGGAGAGAGGACAGCGACCTGTTTTCCATCCGCAACTGCTCGCATGGCGGCCCGCATGGCCACTTCGGTCTTGCCATAGCCCACGTCGCCGCACACCAGCCGGTCCATCGGCGTGGGCGACGACATGTCCGCGAAGACATCGTCGATGGCCTTGCGCTGGTCGGGCGTCTCTTCATACTCGAAGGCGTTCTCGAACTCCGACAACCATGGCGACATCGGCGAGAAAGCGTAGCCCTGCTTGGTCTTGCGCTCGGCGTGCACCTTGAGGAGTTCAGCGGCCATGTCGCGCATGGCTTTCCTGACTCGGGACTTCGTCTTGGTCCAGCCCGTGCCGCCCAGCTTGTCGAGGGACGGATTGTGGCTTTCCGCGGCGCGATGTTTCTGGATCCGATGGAACGAATCGACGGGCACGCGCAGCAGATCGCCACCCTGGTAGCTCACGACCATGAACTCGGCGTCGGAGCCGAGGACGTGCAGACTTTCGAGTCCCACGAAGCGGCCGATGCCGTGGTCTTCGTGAACGACATAGTCGCCCGGTTTCAGGTCACGGAAGTCGGAGAGGAAGGAGCGGACAACATTCTTCCGTTTGTGGACATGCACTTCCTCGGGGAAGACATCACCATCAGCCAGGATCTGGAGGCGGCTGTGCGGGAATTCCACGCCATGCGAGAGGTGTCCCGAGCCCACTTCGACGCTGGTCTCCTCGCCGATCGCAACGCCGCCCTCGAAGAGGGTCTCACTCAAGCGTTGCGCGCGACCCGGCGTGCCGAGGAGCAGGAAGCTCTTTCCCGGTGATTCCTTCAGGTCTTTTCGAAGCTGCTTGAGATCACCACGGTACTGACGCGAGGGTCGCGAACCGATGTGGATGGCGCCTTCGCCCGGATCGATCTCGTGAAGCTCCGTTCGTTCCGGGCGCGCCAGATAGGTCCGAATGATGTCGGCATCAACAAACGTTTCAAATGCCGTCTCGGTGTTCGGATCCTCCGGGTCGAGTTCCGCGTGAAGGGTCGCCTTCACGTGGAGAGCGCGCTCCATCTCCGCGAACGTCGCATCGGGATCGATGACGACGAGCCAGTGACCAGGGAGGATCGCGGGTATGGCAACCCGGGTTCCGCCAGCTGGTACCCCGAACGGCATCAGCGTGACTTCCTCGACTTCGTGCCGACGACGCTGAGTCGCGGGATCGAACTCGCGCAGGCTGTCGACACGGTCGCCGAAGAACTCGATACGCAGCGGCCACAATCGGCCTGGCGGGAACACGTCGACAATGCCTCCGCGACGCGCGAAAGACCCGGCTTCGACAACCGGGTCCTCTCGTCGGTAGCCGGCGTCGGTCAAGTGCTCCAAGAGCATGTCGACTAGAAGCTCTTCGCCCACGTGAACGGTCAGGCGTTTGCGGTCGATGACTTCGGGGGCGGGAACCGAGTGGATCAACGCGGCCGCCGAGATCAGCACCGCGCGCACGTTTCCATCGAAGAGTGCCAGGGTCGATTGTGTGCGTTCGTGATCTTCGGGCGTCGGCCCGGCGCCTGTCACCTTCGCAGGAACGTCTCTGAACGTGGCCAGCGTTCCGGTGGCACCAAGCCATGGGATCAGAGTCTCAGCGTCGCCGGCGAGCGCTTCAATGTCCTTCTCGTGCGGCGTGACAAAAACGATCAAGCGCTCGGTAGCGGCGAGGGGTGCCAGTAGGCGAGCCGGGCCGAATAGACCGGTGACGCGATTGGAGATCGACGACTCGATCGCCCGCTGGAGCGCCAGGAAGCCAGGTTCCTGGGACAGGAACGCGGCGGGAGACTTCAACTTGACGCCGGGTGCGATCCGCCCTGAGCCTTTCCGATGATCGCCGTCGTTGAGTGTGCGGTCAGAAGTTCGACACGATGAACGCGGCCGCCCGCCTTCTCCACCTCTTCGCGGCCAATGATCTCGTCGGTCGCCCAGTCGGCACCCTTGACAAGCACATCCGGGCGTAGCGCTTTGACTGTTTCAAGAGGTGTGTCTTCGTCGTAGATCAGAACGAGGTCCACGCACTCAAGCGCCAGAAGCGCTTCGGCACGCTCGCCCTCGTTGATAACTGGGCGCTGCTCGCCCTTGAGTCTCTTGACGGACGCGTCGGAGTTGATGGCGACGACCAGGACATCCCCTTGGGCTCGCGCCTCTTCGAGAAGACGGATGTGGCCGGCATGGAGAATGTCGAAACATCCGTTGGTCAGAACGACGGACTGATTCAAGGCCCGAGCACGGGCGCGATCGTTGTGCAGAGTTTCGCGCGTATCCGCCTGGGTGCGACGCTCCACACGCTCGACCGCTCGCAGTTCGAGTTCGGCGCGCGTGGGAGGCGCAGTGATCTCAAGAGCTTCGGAGAACGTCCATGTGTGATGTGGCCGGTAAACACCCACGTCCTTCACGCGGCTGCGCACTCGGAACGAATACAGGCCGCGGTGGTAATCGTAGGGCGTGCCATCCTTGCGGTGGGCCGCGACGTCGAGGATGTAGCTCCCTTCCACGAGACGCAGGTCGCGAATCTCAAAAGAGACATCGAACCTTCCCGTGACTCTCTTCGATCGGAATTCTTCGAGATGCGTATTGGTTCCGTACACCGCGGTTCCATCGGCGGTGAAGATGCCTACACCAAAGACGAAATCTTCCACCGGTGTTTTGGCCTCACCGGTGATCTCGATGCACACCGTGTCGCCCGGAACAAAAACGTGCGCCGACCGGTTCTCCGAATCCTTCAGGCGAACGTCGGTGAGCAGGATCTCGCCGCTGCCCCAGCGGCGCTTCTCTTCGGGCGCTTCGTTTTGAACGCGCTCGTCGCTGCGCGCGACGTCGTGGTGTTCCTGTTTGCCGAGAAGTTCGTTTTCCTTGCCGGCCACAAAGCTGAGATAGGCATCGACGACTCGCTTGGGGTCGCCGGAATCGACGGCCTTGCCCTTGCGGAGCCAGAGCGCTTCGTCGCACATCTTCTCTACCAGGCCGAGGCTGTGCGTGACGATGACAATGGTCTTGCCACGCCGTCTGAACTCCCCGATCTTCTCAAGGCATTTCCGAGTGAAGGCTTCATCGCCCACCGCCAAGACTTCGTCGATGAGCAGGACGTCCGGGTCGACGTGAATGGCCACCGCGAAGCCGAGGCGCGCGTACATGCCGGACGAATACGTCTTCACCGGAGCGTCGATGAAGTCTTTCATCTCCGCGAACTCGACGATCTCGTCGAAACGACGGTTCACTTCCGCGCGCGTGAGGCCCAGCATGATGCCGTTGATGGCGACGTTTTCGCGGCCACTGATCTCGGGATGGAAGCCGGCGCCGAGTTCGATCAGCGCCGACACGCGTCCGTGAACCTCCAACGTTCCGCTGGAGGGTTTCGTGATTCCGGAGAGAAGCTTCAGCGTCGTGGATTTCCCGGAGCCGTTCTCGCCCAGGATTCCGTACGTGCAGCCTTTCGGGATGTCGAAGGAAACGTGATCGAGCGCAGTAAAAAGCTCGCTTGGTGCGAGATCGCGAATCAGCGAGCCGGACACGATGGCGCTCTTGAGCGTGGTGAACTGATTCTTGTGCAGATACTTTCGATAGACCTTCGTGAGATCACGCGCCGAGATGGCAACACCGAGATCAGACGTTGTGCGCGCGCCGGTCACAGTTCCTCCGAAAGAGCGTCACGAAGCCGGTCGAAGATGAAGCAGCCGAGCGCGAAGATCACGATGGCGACGAGTGCTGCCATGCCGAGACCCTTCCAATGATCGAAGTGCCCGTCGAACAGCATCTGCTGATAGCTGACGATGATGTGGCTCATGGGATTGAACCGAAGAAGTTCTTTGAATTTTCCTGGAGTCTGCGAGTACAAGTAGAGGATCGGCGATGCAAAGAACCAGAGCCTGAAGACGTGGCCGATGATGTTGCTGAGGTCTCGGAAGTGCACGGTCAGCGCGGAGAGGGCGAGGGCGAGGCCAAGCGCCATCACGGACTGAACCAGCAGGGGCAAGGGGAAAAGAAGAGCCGCAGTGGTCAGACGCCCATTCCACACGACGAAGAAAAGCAGGATCGGCAGGGACAGAAAGAAGTTCACAAGGTTCGTAATCACGCTGACTGTGGGCAGGATCTCAGGAGGGAAGAGAACTTTCTTCAGGAGCCCTCCGCTGCTCACTAGAACCGAAGAGGCTTCCAAGACCGCCGCTTCAAAGAACGTCCAGGGAAGAATGCCGCAGGCAAAGAACAGAAGATACGGTTCCATCTCCTTGGGACGCTGGCCTGGCAGCACATAGCCGAACACGATGCCGTAGGTCAGAAGATTCAACAGGGGGTTGATGAAGCTCCACACGAAACCTAGAACGCTTCCTCGGTAGCGGGCCTTCAGCTCCCGCGAGACAAGGCTCTCGATGAGAGCCCGGTACCGGACGAGCGTTTTTATCTGAGCGAGGATCTTGCGACCTCGGGCGGCTACGCGCCCTTGTGGCCCGAGGCCGCGGAGAGGCGGGCGACGGAGCGCATGTATTCGGCCTGCGCTTCTTTGAATCCCTCTTCGTCCTTGACCATCTTCATGCGCTCTTCGGCCCGCTTCTTCGCGGTCTCGGCGCGGCTGACATCGATGTTCTCAACGCGCTCGCCACTCTCCGCCATGATGTGAACACGGTCAGGGAGCACTTCGCAGAAGCCGAAGAGACAAACGATGCGGCCGGTTTCCGCGCCCTTCTTGAAGATGATTTCACCCGCGCCCAACAGGGTCAGAAACGGGATGTGCCCGGGCAGGACGCCGAACGAACCTTCGGAACCCGGCGCCTGGACGGAGTCCACCTCGTCCCGGTACAGAAGACCGTTCGGCGTGACGACTTCGAGCGTCAGCTTGGTGGGGAGGTTGGGATTGGACATGCGCTCGGACTCTTACGCAGCCATCTTCTTGGCGGCTTCGATGACGTCTTCGATCGCACCGGCCATGTAGAAGGCTTGCTCGGGAAGATGATCGACTTCACCGTTGACGATGGTCTTGAAGCTGCGGACGTTGTCTTCGAGGGAAACGTACTTGCCGGGGATGCCGGTGAACTGCTCGCCGACGTGGAACGGCTGCGAGAGGAACTTCTGGATCTTGCGGGCGCGGCCGACCACCACGCGATCGTCTTCCGAGAGTTCGTCGATGCCGAGGATGGCGATGATGTCCTGAAGGTCCTTGTAGCGCTGAAGGATCTGCTTGACCGCAAGGGCTGTGTTGTAGTGATCGGCGCCGAGAATACGCGGGTCGAGAATGCGGGACGACGACGCGAGCGGATCGACGGCGGGATAGATCCCGAGCTGTGCGATCTGACGCGACAGGTTCGTGGTGGCGTCCAAGTGAGCGAACGCGGTGGCGGGTGCGGGGTCGGTGTAGTCGTCGGCGGGAACGTAGATCGCCTGAATCGACGTGATCGAACCCTTCTTCGTCGAAGTGATGCGCTCTTGAAGCGCGCCCATCTCCGTTTGCAGCGTCGGCTGATATCCGACGGCGGACGGCATGCGGCCAAGCAACGCCGACACTTCGGAGCCCGCCTGAGTGAAGCGGAAGATGTTATCGACGAAGAGAAGAACGTCTTTGCCTTCTTCGTCGCGGAAGTACTCGGCGGTGGTGAGACCGGTCAACGCGACGCGGAGACGCGCCCCGGGTGGTTCGGTCATCTGGCCGTAGATCAAGGCCGCTTTGCTCTTTTCGAAGTCCTTGGTGTCGAGAACGCCGGACTCCTGGAACTCGAGCCAGAGGTCGTTGCCTTCACGCGTGCGCTCGCCAACGCCCGCAAACACGGACACGCCGCCGTGCTTTTTTGCGAGGTTGTAGATGAGTTCCTGGATGATCACCGTCTTGCCGACGCCGGCGCCGCCGAACAGGCCGATCTTTCCGCCGCGCAGATACGGCTCGATGAGGTCGATGACCTTGATTCCGGTCTCGAACATTTCGAGCTTGGTGGACTGCTCGTCGAAGGCGGGTGCGGGACGATGACTCGGGTAGCGCTTGGTGCTCTTGACCGGACCGAACTCGTCAATGGGTTCACCGAGGACGTTCACCACGCGACCCAGTGTCCCTGGGCCGACTGGAACCATGATGGCGTTCCCGGTGTCGATCGCTTTCATGCCGCGGACCATGCCGTCGGTCGGCTGCATCGCGACGCAGCGCACGCGGTTCTCGCCAAGGTGCTGTTCGACTTCGACGACGACCTTGCTCTTGCCGCCTTCAATGTTGACCGCGTTGTAGATCGCGGGAACCCCGTTCGGGAACTCGATGTCCACAACGGGACCGATCACCTGAATGACTCGACCGATGTTCTCTGACGCCATGGGTTCTTTCCGTTCGTTCTTTCGCTTGCTGGAGGCTTGTGTTGCTGTGGTGGACGGTTCGGGCTAGGCCGCCGAGCCGGAGACCACTTCGATGATTTCTTTGGTGATCGCGGCCTGCCGAACTTTGTTCATGTAGAGGGTCAGGCTATCGATGGTCTGGTTCGCGTTGCGGGTGGCGGAATCCATCGCCGCCATGCGCGCGCCGTGTTCCGCCGCGTTTGATTCGAGCAGCGCCTGCCAAACCGTGGTCTCGACAACCTTGGGAAGGAGTTTGTCGAAGATCGTGCGCGGGTCGGGCTCGTAAAGATAGTCCTGGGTCGCTTCTTTCTGCTCGACCGCCTGAAGAGGCAGAAGACGCTCAGTCACGATGCGCTGCTGGATGACGCTCTTGAACTCGTTGTACAGAAGGACCACTTCGTCGACTTCGCTGTTTAAGAAGGCCTGCATCGCCGACTGGGCGATCTCCTGGGCCTTCGTGAACTGAAGCGACTGGAACACGCCGATGTATTCCTTGCGGATGTTGGTCCGGCGACGTAGGTAATCGCGGCCTTTGCGACCAACGGCATCCACCGCAATCTCTCGGGCCGCATTGTCGTTCAGGAAACGCTGAGCAACCCGAAGCAACGACGAGTTAAAGGCGCCGCACAGACCCTTGTCGGCGGTGACCACAATGATGAGGACTTTGCCGGTCTTCGACGCGGCGCGGAAGAGCGGATGATTCTCTTCACCCTCGGTGCGAGCGGCAACGTCCTTCAGGACCTGAGCCATGGTGCGCGCATAGGGACGCGCGGCAAACATCGACTCCTGGGCGCGGCGTAATTTCGCGGCCGAAACCATCTTGAGGGCCTTGGTGATCTGCTGCGTGTTTTTGACGCTGCGGATGCGGCGGCGAATGTCTATGAGCGCGGGCATGCTCTCTTTGGCTCTCTGGTTGCTTGGTTGAGAACTACGCCTTGACCGTGACCTGGAAGAGATCGGCGAACTCGGCGAGCATGGCCTTCACCTTCTCGGTGATGTCCTTGTTGAGATCCTTCGTCTCGGCGATCTCCTTGAGAAGGCCGGGGTGCCGCGCGTCGAGATGGGCGTGGAGTTCCTTCTCATAGCGACGAACGTCGCTCACCGCATAGGCGTCGAGGTATCCGTTGATGCCGGCATACATTCCGATGACCTGTTTCTCCATGGAAAGCGGCGAGTACTGATCCTGCTTGAGGAACTCGGTCATGCGCTGGCCACGAGCGAGCGTGTTCTGCGTGCTCTTGTCCAGGTCAGACGCGAACATGGCGAACGCCGCCAGTTCGCGGTACTGCGCGAGGTCGAGACGGAGACGGCCGGCGACCGACTTCATCGCTTTCACCTGCGCGGAACCGCCGACGCGGGAGACGGAGTTGCCGACGTTGATCGCGGGGCGGATGCCCGAGTTGAAGAGGTCGGCTTCGAGAAAAATCTGACCGTCGGTGATCGAGATGACGTTCGTCGGAATGTAGGCCGAGATATCGCCGGCCTGAGTTTCGATGATGGGAATCGAGGTCAGGCTGCCTCCGCCCTTTTTGGCGGACAGCTTCGACGCGCGCTCGAGCAGGCGGCTGTGGAGATAGAAGACGTCGCCGGGGTAAGCCTCGCGGCCGGGCGGACGACGAAGGATGAGAGAGATTTCGCGGTACGCCGCGGCATGCTTGGACAAGTCGTCGTACACGCAAAGCGCGTGCTGGCCGTTGTCGCGGAAATACTCGCCCATCGCGGTGCCCGAGTAGGGCGCGAGGTAGAGGAAAGGTGCTGGGTCGGACGCGGTCGCGGCAACAACGATGGTGTGGTCCATCGCACCGAAGTCTTCCAGCGTCTTCACGACCTGGGCCACGGTCGAGCGCTTCTGCCCGATCGCGACGTAGATGCAGATGACGCCTTTGCCCTTCTGGTTGATGATCGCATCGATGGCGACGGCGGTCTTGCCGGTCTGGCGGTCGCCGATTACGAGTTCGCGCTGGCCGCGGCCGATGTTGACCATCGCGTCGATGGCCTTGATGCCGGTCTCGAGCGGTTCCCGAACCGGCTGACGGTCAACAACGCCGGGGGCGATGACCTCGACTTCACCGAAGAGCTTGGTCGCGATGGCACCTTTGCCGTCGATGGGCTCGCCGATCGCGTTGACGACGCGGCCGACGAGCTCGGGGCCGACCGGGATAGACATAATGCGCGAGGTACGGCGAACTTCGTCGCCTTCGCGGATCAGCGTGTAGTCGCCGAGGAGAACCGCGCCGACCGAATCTTCTTCAAGGTTGAGCGCCATGCCGCGAACGCCGTGCGGCAGGTCGAGCAACTCGCCGGCCATGCAGTTCGTCAGACCGTGGATACGCGCGATGCCGTCTCCAACCGAGAGCACGGTGCCAATCTCGGCGGTGTCGGTGCCGGCAGAAAACCCTGCCAGCTGCTGCTTCAGAACTTTGGTGATTTCTTCGGCTCGAATTTCCATTTGGGCTTCTTCGATTTTCCTGGGGTTAAGAGAAGGCTTTGCGGTTCTGAATCTGAACCTAGAGGAGGTGCTGGCGGAGTGCCTTGAGTCGAGCACTCACTGTGCCATCGAACAAATGGCCGTCGACTTCGACTTTGAGTCCGCCGACGAGAGACGCGTCGGTGCGCGTCTCCATCTCCACGGTTCCGGAGACGGCGAGCTCAATGGCTTTCTGAAGTTTTTGTTTCGCGTCGGCATCCAGCGGCATTGCGCTCACGACCTTCGCGGCGTGAACGTTGTTGCGGGTGTTCCATTCGTCGCGATAGCGCCGCGCGATTTCCGCGGTGAGTTCCATCCGTGACCCATCTATGAGCATTTCAAACAACCGCGGCAAGGGAGCGGACATCCCCTGAAAGACCGCGGAGAAGATCGACTTCTTGTTGGCGGCGGGAACGCCGGGGTTCGACAGGGCCTCGAACAGTGCAGGGTTCGATTTGAACGCGGCCGCAACCGCGACAAGTTCGTCGCGCACCGCGACGGTATCGGTGGCCGTTTCGATGATGGCTCGGGCGTAGCGCCTTGCGGACTGAATGTCGTTCAAGCTTTGGGAGTGCGGTCTCTTGGAGAACTGGCGCTTAGGGCGCGCCGTTTCGTTGGGCTCTTGGAACGTTACGGACGTCCCGTGGACGGTCCAGTATTTTTAGGACTCTATAGGGGGCAGGATATCACGCGAGGAGACGGATTCTGCCGGGGTGGGCACCTGTGACTTGGCCGATCCGTCGGGCATCGCGGAGTTCCAGAAGGAGGGCCTCTGCTCGATCCGGCGGTAGACAAAGCAGCAGTCCGCCGGACGTTTGTGGATCAAAAATGAGGGTGGAGATTGCCGGGTCCTGGTCGGGGGAGGCGTCGACGAGCGGACTGAACTGGCGGCGGTTGGATTTGAGACCCGCGGACTGGCTGCTCTCCGCGAGTTCCAGCGCTCCGGGCAGAAGCGGGAGACTTGAGAGTTCGATTTCAAGGCCGACCTTGCTCTCTCGCGCGATGCCGAGGGCGTGGCCCATCAAACTGAAGCCCGTGATGTCCGTGGCTGCGCGAGCGTTGTATCGGCGGGCCAGTTCGGCGGGAATTCGGTTCAGGCGGGTCATGCTGATGCCAGACGCCCGAATCGACTCCTCGGGCGCGCGATTGGTTTTTTGCGCGGTGGCGATGACGCCGGTACCGAGCGGCTTGGTCAGGACAAGGGTGTCGCCGGCCCGCGCACCCGCGTTCGTTAACAGAGCCTCCTCATCCACGATGCCGGTGATGGCGTAGCCGAACTTGATCTCTGGATCACGCACGGTGTGGCCGCCCATCAGGACGCAACCTGCTTCCTTAAGTTTGGCAGCACCACCTCTGAAGATGGCCTGCGCCCACTCCGTAGGGAAGTCGGCGTCGGGGATGGCCGCGATCGAGAGCGCCGTCAGAGGCTTCCCGCCCATTGCGTAGACGTCTGAGAGCGCATTGGCGGCCGCGATGGCGCCATATTGCTCGGGGTCATCCACCACCGGCGTGAAGAAGTCGACGGTCTGGACCAGCAGTGTGCCGTTGTCGAGGCGGAAGATGCCCGCATCATCCCCGGTGCGGTAGTCGACCAGGACTCTTGGGTCTTCGGTGTGAGGGAGCTGGCTCAGGATCAGCCGAAGCTCCGCGGGGCCGAGCTTGCTGGCGCAGCCGCCGCTCTTGACCCGCTCGGTTAGGCGCGGAAGGGGAGAGGAAGAGTCGGTCATTATTTATATAGTTTGTTGTACTAAAGTATTTCCGTGCCCACATCGGCCTGACCGGCGAGGCTGGCACCTTCCTCCACCACGAGGCGGGGCGAATCGAGGGTCGCTTCCACGCGTGCGCCTGCCAGGATCTCGATGCGATCTCGGGCGTGGACATGGCCCCTGACCCGGCCGCGAATCGAAACCACGCCGCAATCGATTTCGGCTTCGACGAAACCGTGTTCGCCGATCACGAGCATGTTATCGGACACGATGCGGCCGCGCACAATGCCGTCAACCCGGAACGTGTCTTTGAACCGAAGTTCGCCGATGAACTCGGTGCCTTGGTCGATGAAGCCGTTCAGGTTCTCGGAAAAAAAAGAAGGACGTGCCATGACTCCGCCTAACCCCGCGCGATCCAAAGATACAGGCGATTCAACTCGGCCTCATTGTCGAAGGCGATCCGGATCTCGCCCTTGCCCCGGCTTCGCTTGATCTCTACTCGAGCGCCGATCTTGGTCCGAAGTTTTTCTTCAGCCGCCCGGGTATTGGGGTCGGCCTTTTTGATTGTGGCGGCCTTGGGATTCTTCAGCGCCTGAACCCTGGCTTCGACCTGGCGGACGGAAAGACCTTGCTTGATCGCTTGATTCGCCAGGTCTCGGATGGCGGTCGGATCATCGAGGGCAAGCAAGGCACGTGCGTGGCCCGCGGAGATCGTTCCTTTCTGAAGTTCCTCGCGCACCTCGGCAGGAAGCTTAAGAAGGCGCAACGTGTTGGCGACGGTCGCCCGGTCCTTGCCGACTCTTCCTGCGAGTGATTCCTGGGTCAGGCCAAGTTCATCCTGAAGGCGCCGCAAGGCGTTTGCCTCTTCGATTGGCGAGAGATCCTCGCGCTGGATATTTTCGATCAACGCAAATTCGAGAACCCGATCATCTGCGATCTTTCGAATGACGGCGGGAATGGTAGAAAGCCCAATTTGCTGAGCGGCGCGGAAACGACGTTCGCCGGCGATGATCTGATAGCGGCCGTTGGCGGCAGCGCGAAGGAGGATCGGTTGAACGATTCCGCTTTCCTGGATGGATCGTGCCAGTTGATCAAGCGCTTCGGGCCGGATAGTGGTCCTGGGTTGGTCGGGGTTGGCATCAATCAGAGAAATCGGAACGAGAGACTCGGTGCCCGTTTCGCTAGATGATGCGGCCTCTCTGGGTTCTGATACCACCGGTTGAGTCTGGGGGATGAGGGCCGACAGTCCCTTTCCCAGGGCTATCCGCTTGACGCTCATTGATGGGCTCCCCTGGCGCTACGGTCCAGGACTTCGCGCGCGAGGCTGAGGTAACTCTCGCTTGCGCGGGATTTGATGTCGTAAAGCAGGATGGGCTTTCCAAAGCTCGGGGCTTCAGCCAGCCGGATGCTTCGCGGAATGGTGGTCTTGAAGACCTGATCTCCGAAATGACTCCGAACATCCGCCGACACTTGCTGAGACAGGTTGGTTCGTTCGTCGGCCATGGTGAGCAGCACGCCCTCCAGCGCGACGTTTGGATTCAGCGCCTGGCGGATCCGATCGAGCGTCCCCAGAAAGGCACCCAGTCCTTCGAGCGCGAAATATTCGCATTGGATCGGAACCAGCACCGAGTCGCTCGCGGTCAGGGCGTTGACCACCACGAGACCAAGGCTCGGAGGCGTGTCGAGAAGGACAAAGTCGTAGTGTCCTCGGACGGTTTGGAGGGCCTTGCGCAGCCGAAACTCGCGCGCCTCGCCGGCCGCAAGCTCCACGTCCAGCCCCGCGAGATCCGCGTCCGACGGGACGACATGAAGGTATTCGAGGGGTGTCTTCAGAGCCTCGGGAAGGGGAAGTCCAAAAAGCAGGGTTTCGTACAAGCCCGAAGCCTTCTCGAGCCCAAAACCCGAAGTTAGGTTGCCCTGAGGGTCAAGATCGACGGCAAGAACCCGCTTCTCGGCGACAGCGAGACTTGCGGCTAGATTGATGGCGGTGGTGGTTTTGCCTACCCCGCCTTTCTGATTTGCGATGGCGATCACTCGGGCCATGAGAGGCTCAGAATATCACCCGGCTCGATCGTGTTTCACGTGAAACAAACACGCTGCAAGGACGATCCCGAGGGCAGGGTCATGTGCTCCGCGCCAGGAAGGGCGGGGCCGCCGAAGACCAGTACCTGACCGCCAGATTCGAGGAGGGGGCGCAGCGCTTCAGGATTCAATCCGACAGCTCTCATGGTCGCGGTGGTTCCGGCGGCTCCGCGGTACTCGTCGCTTCGTTCCCGGCGGACCGTTGCGTTCTCGATTTCCATCTCACGAATAGCCTGGCGGAGAAAGGCCCACCGCTTCGCGCGCGGTTCAAGAAGCGTGAACCGGCAATCGGGGCGTAGTGAGGCGAGGACGAGGGCCGGAGATCCGTTTCCGGAGCCGATGTCGATGACATCCGCGGTCAGATACCGTTCGCCGCCGAGGATTGGGTGCACGAGGGTCTCAAAGGCTTCGCGCCGACTTCGCGCCGCGGTCAGGTTAATGGTTCCCGCCCACTCGTCCAGACAATCGAGATACCTCCCGATTTTCCTGCGCGCAATCGGATCCTCGATATTGGCGAGCTCGGGAATCACGTTGCTTCTTTACCGCGCTACGTGGTTGCTTTCGCCTTCGGGAACAGGTTCGGCGCGAAGTACATCGCTCCCAGTTGAAGACTCATGGCCGACAGGTTCGAGACGAACCAGTAGAGGTTCAGCCCGGCCGGCGCCCAGGCGAACATGCCGGAGAAAATTATCGGCATGAGGAGCATCATGCGCTGCTGAGCCGGGTCCATGGCTGGCGCGGGCATCAGTCTCTGCGCGGCAATCATGGAAAGTCCTGAAAGCACGGGCGTGATGAACAGGGGGTCTTTGAGGCTGAGGTCCGGAATCCAGAAGAACGGGGCACCTTTGAGGTCGACCGAGATGTCCAACATTCTATAAAAGGCGAAGAAGAACGGCATGGTCAACAGAGTCGGCAAACAGCCCGTGGCTGTCTGTCTTATCATGTCAATTCCATTATTTTCATAGACTTTCGCGATCTCGGCTTGCATCTGCTGGCGTTTCGGATCGGTGAGGGACAGCCGCTTGTAACGCTCCTGCACCGCCCTGATCTGGGGGGCCACTTTCGCCATCTTGGCCGAGGATACGATCGCGTAGAGGCGCAACGGAGCCATGGCGAGCGAGATGGCTATGGTCAGGAGAATGATGGCGATCCCGAAGTTGCCAACGCGGTCGTTGACGTAGCGGAGCGCGCGCGTCAAAGGAACCACGATCGGCCCGATCCAGCTTCCAACTGGAACGACTTTCTCTGCACCCAGGCCGATTGACTTCAATCGGTCATAGTCTTTGGCGCCCACGGTCAGGGCGACGGGAGGCACAACCTGAATCTCTACCGCTGACGACTTGTCGTCCTTGGAAAGGCCGACTCGGGCATCGACCATCTCGCCGCCTTCCGAGGTCAGGATCGCGGCGAAGTATTTGTTTTCAACGCCCAGCACTTTGGCGCGAACAGACCTTTCCTCGATCAGGGCTGCGGGAGCAAGGCGGAGTTCCTTGCCAGCTTCGTCGATCTCGACAATCTGCGGAGGCAGATAGCCGCGAAGGCTCTTTTCTTCGTCCGAGGCTTGGCCCAGGCCGGGTCCCCAGAAAACACGAACGGGAACGACCGTGCCCCGGTCCTTGACAATCGCGTCGATTCTGAACGCACGCCCACCCTTAATGGTGCGGATGGTCTTGGTCGCTTCCAGGACGCCGTCCGAGAACTCGAAGGTCGCTCCCTGCTCACCGGCGATGGTTGCGTCTGT
>JBDSLN010000247.1:0-2601 GCA_039916365.1 Vicinamibacteria bacterium | reverse complement strand
AGCCCCCTCCAGGCCACGACGCCCCGCCTTACCCTCGAAGAGGTCACCTACGGATCGGTGACGATCCCGAAGGGCCGGCTGGTGTTGGGTGCCTTGGGGTCCGCCAATCACGACGAATCGCAGTTCCTGGAGCCCGAGCACCTCGACCTTGGACGTGAGCCAAATAAGCACCTCGCCTTCGGCGTCGGCCACCATTTCTGCATGGGCGCGAGCCTCGCCCGGCTGGAGGCGCGCATCGCGTTGACTACGCTGATCCGTCGCCGGCCTGCGATGCGGCTGGCCCAGCCGGTGGAATCCCTCCGCTGGCGCAAGTCGCTGATGCTGCGCGCGCTCGCGGCGCTGCCCGTCACGGTCTAGCGTCGGGTTTCCTCCGCCCGGATCAGAATCCGCCTGCCCAGAATTTCTGTCTGATCAGTGCACCGTCGCGGGCTGGGGTTCGACCTTGTTCCTGCTGAACAGGCGGCTGAACGCTACCGTCCAATCGTCGAACATCGCGTACAGCACCGGGATCGCCAGCAGCGTCAGCAACAGGGCGAACGTCTGACCGCCGAGGATGACGACGGCGATGGAGCGGTTGGTCGCGGAACCAGCACCACTGGAGATCGCCAGAGGCATCATGCCGGCCACGAACGCCAGAGTCGTCATGAGAATCGGACGAAGACGGTCGCGGTTTGCCTGAAGGATCGCCGTCGCGCGGTCCATGCCGTGGGCACGCAGGTTGTTCGTGTGGTCGATCTGCAGAATGCCGTTCTTCTTCACGACGCCGAAGAGAACCATGATGCCGAGCGCCGAATAGATGTTGACCGACTGATTGAAGATCACGATCGCCAGCAGAGCGAACGGCACGGTCATGGGCAGTGCCATCAGGATGGTGATCGGGTGCAGCCAGCTTTCGAACTGTGCGGCCAGCACCAGGTACATGAAGATGATGGATGAGCCGAAGGCGAGCATGAAGCCCGCGGCCGCGCGGCCCTGTTCCTTCGATCGGCCGGTCAGCCCATAGGAATACCCGGTCGGCATCTGCAGGCTCGCCGCCTTGGTGTTCAGGGCTTCAATGACGGCTTGTTCGGAAAAGCCTGACCTGAGGTTGCAGGTGACCAGTACCTGGCGAGTTCGGCCGATGCGGTTGACCACGGCGGGGCCCTTGGTCTCTTCGAAGCGCACAACATCGCCGAGACGAACCGAGCCAAGAGTCGAGGAGGGAACGCGCGTCTCCGAGATTTGGGCACCCGACGCGCGATCGACGCCTTCCGCGCGAATGTAGACGTCATAGCGCTCGCCCGCTTCGTAGTAGTCGGTGACCTTAGTCCCGCCCACCATCGCGTTCAGGGTGGACGCGATGTCCACCACACGTACACCGAGGTCTGCCGCCTTCTCGCGATCGATGAGGACGCCGAGTTCAGGCTTGCCGGTGACAAGGTCGGTATCCGCGTCGACCACACCGGGCACCTTCTTCATTTCGTCAAGAAGAACCGCCGAATAGTCTTCGAGCTTCTTCAGGTCTGGCCCACCAACCCAGAACTGAATCGCGGCGTTGTTGCCGCTGCCAAACGCGTTGACCTGTGCGACGGACGCGCGGATCTTGAGGTCGGCATACTGGGACAGGATTTGGGTTCGTACGTCTTCCTCAACAACGAAGACACTGCTCTTGCGCGTGTCGAGCGGCTTCATCTTCACATAGATGCTGCCGTAGTTCTGGGTGCGCAGAGGATCCGCGCCGATGGTCGTGAGCGTCGCTTCGACACCTTCCAGAGTGCGCGTCTGCTTGGCAATCGACTCAAGCAATGTCTTGGACGATTCGAGTGACCAACCTTCGGGGGCGCGAACCAGAATCTCGAACTGGCCTTCGTCATCGGTGGGAAGGAAGTTCTTGTTCGCCAGACGTCCGAGCGGGAAAGTGGACAGGAAGGTCAGGAAGATGATGAAAATCATCGACCAGCGATGGGCCATGGCCCAGCGCAGCAGACGCATGTAGATCGCCTCGACCGCGCCGTAAAGGCCGGGCGCGCGTTCGTCGAGTCCATGAACCGGGACCACTTCCTCACCTTCCTTGGGTGCTCGAAGCCAGCGCGCGCACAGCATCGGCGTGATCGTGAACGCGACGATCAGGGAGATGAAGATGGCGAAGCTCATGGTGATGCCGAACGAACCCATGAAGCGACCCACAATGCCGCCCATGAAACCGATGGGTAGGAACACGGCGATCAGAGACAGCGTGGTCGCGAGAACCGCGAGACCGATTTCCTGCGTTCCCTGAATCGCCGCCGTCCTCGGATCGAGGCGCTTCTCCTCAAGCAGGCGGAAGATGTTCTCGATCACGATCACCGCGTCGTCGATGACGATGCCGACGACCAGGGTCAGCGCGAGGAGCGTGATGGTGTTGAGCGTGTAGCCCATGTATTTGATCGCGGCGAACGCGCTGATGATCGACGCGGGGATGGAAAGCGCGGCGATGAGGGTGGGACGCGAACGGCGGAGAAACAACCCCACCACCGCGGCGGCGAGGATTGAGCCCAGGATGAGATGCTCCTGGACCGCGTGGATGGCGGTCTTGACGAACTCGGACTGATCGCGCGCGTAGTCGATTTGCCAGCCCTTCGG
>JBDSLN010000246.1:0-10678 GCA_039916365.1 Vicinamibacteria bacterium | reverse complement strand
GCGACGAATCTCGCGATTCACCTGACCGCGTCGCTCCTTCTCTTTGGGGTGGTGTGCCGGACGTTGGTCGCGGCGGGAGTCGCGGCCGCGGCCGCCCTGTGGCAGGGGTTCACCATCGCCTTGCTCTTCGTGGTGCATCCGCTGCAGACCGGATCGGTGACCTACATCGTTCAGCGGGTCGAGTCATTGATGGGCTTGTTCTTTCTCGCGACCCTCTATGCATCGATTCGTGCCCTGGATTCCGAACACGCGCAGAAAGGTCTTTGGGGCACGGGAGCGATTCTGGCCTGCGCGTTCGGCATGGGAAGCAAAGAGGTGATGGTCTCGGCTCCTCTGGTGGTGATGTTGTGGGACCGCCTCTTTGCGCCCCGTGCGCGTTCCTCCCGTCGCGGTTTCTACGGCGGTCTGATGGCGACCTGGCTGATTCTTCTCAGCTTGGTCTTCGGTGGGTACAGGTCTTCATCCGTGGGATTTGGTTTTGCGCAGTGGCCCTGGTGGAAGTACCTGATGACCCAAGCGGAGGTCCTCGCCCGCTATCTGCGCCTCAGCTTTGTCCCCGCGCCGCTGGTCCTCGACTACGAATGGCCCGCCGTTCAATCTCTCGCTCAGGTGATCATCCCGGGCCTCCTGATCGTGGCCCTGCTCCTGATGGCGATCTGGGGCGTGGTTCGGCGTCGCCCCGAATCCTTTTTAGGCGCATGGTTCTTTCTGATCCTGGCGCCCACGTCCACCATCCTGCCCATCGCGACCGAAGTGGCGGCTGAGCATCGGATGTATCTACCTCTGGCCGCGGTGATCAGCGCCGTTGTCCTCGGCGCGGCTTCTTTGCTCCGGCGGCTTTCCGAGAGGGTTCCTGGGTTGAAGACGGTGTTCGCAGTTGGTGGCCCCATCGGGGTCGCGGTGATCGCCTTCATCTTTGGGTCGATGACTCGCGCCCGCAACCTTGACTACCAGGACTACGACCGCATCTGGCTCGACACCATCGCGAAACGGCCCCAGAACGCACGCGCCCGCACGAACTACGCGAGTTCCCTTCTGACCGTCGGACGTTTCGCAGACGCGGAGATTCACCTGCGGGTGGCGGTCGAAAATCAGCCAGCCAATGCCGAAGCCCAAGCCAATCTGGGAGTGGCCCTCTCGGCGCAGGGCAAACTCGACGAAGGCATCGATCACCTGCGGCGGGCGGTGGCGCTTGTGCCAGACTATGCGGAAGCCCATCGGAACATGGGTGAGGCCTACGCCCTTAAAGGCGGCATGAGCGACGCGGTGGCGGCCTATCTGAAGGCTCTCGACTCTTTGCCCAGTGACGTGATGCTCTTGAAGCGAGCGTGCTGGATCCTGGCGACGGATCCCGACGACCGTGTACGCGACGGTGCGCACGCGGTTGTCCTCGCTCAGCGCGCCGTGGATCTCACCCAGGGGCGGGACGCGGAGGCGCTCGATTGCCTGGCCGCGGCGCTTGCCGAAAGAGGTGAGTTCGCGGAGGCATTGCGGACCAACGAAACTGCCATCGGGATCGCCAGATCGAGCGGCAAGCAGGCTTTGGGCCGCGACCTCGAGTTTCGGGCCGCTCTCTACGCTCGGGGCCAAAAGTTTCGAGAATCTGCTCGCTGACCCGCCCGGGGCTTGCTACACTTCTCCACGGATCCCTTATCCGAAAGGAAATTCTCACCATGAAGATTGTTGAGCGCCTAGTTGGCGACGTGACCATCATCGACCTGCAGGGCAAGATCATGATCGGTGAAGGCGATGAGGCGTTGCGCGACGCCGTGAACAAAGCCATCGACTCCGGCAAGACCAAACTTGTCCTGAATCTAGCTGAGGTTCCGTACGTCGATTCCGCAGGCCTTGGCGAACTGGTCCGTTGCTACAGCACGGTCAATAAGAAGGGCGGCAAGTTGAAGCTCCTCAATCTCACCAAGAAGATTCAGGATCTCCTCGCCATCACCAAGCTCCTCACCGTCTTCGAGACCTTCGAGACCGAAGATGAGGCAGTCAAGAGCTTCGCTTGATTCTCAGACGGCCTCTTGAGGCCGGCCTCGTAAACAGCACCAGCAAACCCGCGACCGTCATCGCGGGTTTTGTTGTTTATTGGAGCTAGGCTCTCTCTTCATGATCGCGTTCGTACGAGCCCTCAGGCCGCACCAGTGGACGAAGAACCTGCTCGTTTTTGCGGCGCTTCTCTTCTCCAAGCACCTATTCGAAGCGCAGCCGTTCCTGCATGCTTCGCTCGCCTTTGTGGCCTTCTGCGGACTGGCCGGTGCGGTGTATCTGTGGAACGACATCGCAGATGTCGAACCGGACCGGCGTCACCCGAAGAAGAGGCTTCGTCCGATCGCGGCGGGCGATCTTTCGATCCGCGCCGCCACCTTGGGAGCGGTAGCCCTGGTTATTGCATCGTTGTCCCTGGCCTTCTGGCTCAACGTCAACCTCGGAGTCTGTGCGGCTTTTTACCTCGCCCTAAACCTCGGCTACTCCTTCGGCATGAAGCACGTGGTGATTCTCGACGTGCTCGCTTTGTCGATTGGTTTCGTCCTTCGAGCACTCGCAGGAGGTTTCGCGGTGAACGTTCCCGTGACGGAGTGGCTGCTCGTTCTGACCCTGCTCCTCGCCCTGTTCCTCGCCCTGGCAAAACGCCGCCACGAAATCACGTCTCTAGGCGAAGGCGCTGCCCAGCATCGGGCGATCCTGGCCGAATATTCGCCCTATCTAATCGACCAGATGACATCGGTGGTCACGGCCTCTGTGGTGACGGCGTACACCTTCTACACGCTCTCGCCGGAGACGGTCTCGAAGTTCGGAACGTCCAAGCTCTCGTGGACGCTGCCTCTCGTTCTCTACGGTATCTTTCGATATCTTTACTTGGTCCACCAGAAGGATGGCGGCGATTCGCCGACCGAGATGCTGCTCACCGACCGCCCGCTGCTCGCGACCGTGGCCTTGTGGGTGCTGCTGGTGATCGTGATTGTCTACACCGCCCAGGGCGTGGCCACACCGCTCGGAGTTCCAACATGAGTATTGAGATCGAATCCAAAGACGTTGACGTGCGGAAGATCATGGCGGACATCCGAGAACGGATCGCCGAGAAGAAGCGCGGCCTTTACACCGACGAAGAGATCCGCGAGATCGCCGAGCGCAAGCTGGAGGCAGTTCTCGAATCGCGTCAGTTCAATCCGGACTTTCTCAAGGACTTCAAGACGAAGTCCGAGGTGTGGAATTACACCTTCAATCCCGAGACCATCTACCGCACCAGCCGCGGTGGTGTCGGCGGCCTTCTTGGCTCGATCCGCAATCTGCTGAAGCCGATTCAGAAACTCTTCTGGAATCCGACGCCCATGATCGCGGCACTTTCGCGTCAGTCCGACCTGAATCAGTACACCGTGCAGATGCTCCACAATCTGACTCTTGAGCTGACCCGCATGAACCTTGAGGTGCAGGAGCTCCGCGCCCGGCTTCAGCAGACGGACGCCAGTCTCGAAGAACTGCGCAAGCGAGAGCGCGCGCTGGAATCCCTGGCGGTTCTGAAGGACCAGCCCAAGGCGACCTCATAGGCGTATTCGGCTCGTTGTGACGTCAAAACTAAAGCTGGCGTTCGTCGTCCAGCGCTACGGTGTAGAGATCGCCGGAGGCGCCGAGTATCACTGCCGCCTCATCGCCGAACTTCTGCGCGATCATGCGGACGTCGAGGTCTTCACCACCTGCGCGCTCGACTACGTCGAGTGGAAGAACCACTATCCCGAAGGCGAGACGGTGCTCAACGGAGTACGCGTCCATCGCTTTCGTGTGGAGAGGCAGCGCGAGATCTTGCGCTTCGCGCGGCTGTCCAAGGCGCTCGAGTCTCCGGTTCATACCGGGGCCGACGAAGAGGCCTGGATGGACGAGCAGGGGCCCTATGCGCCCGCGCTTCGCGACCACGTGGCGAAGCTCGCTGCTGAAGGGAGCTACGACTCCCTGATCTTCTTCTCCTATCGCTACTGGTCCACCTGCCGGTTGCTGACGGATTCGAGGACGCCCGCCATCCTCGCTCCGACCGCGGAGGATGATGGCCTTTATCGGCTGTCACTGTTCCGAACACTCTTCGACTCGGTCACGCAGTACGCGTTCAACAGTGTGGAAGAGCGTCAGATGCTCGAAGCGTCGATGGGGAAGGCCCTTCCTGGCGAGATCGTCGGTGTGGGCTCGGATCTCCCATCAAGCGTGCACGGCGAGGCGTTCCGAAAAAACTTCGGGATCGAGGGACCGTTCCTGCTCTACGTGGGCCGGATCGACTTGAACAAGGGATGCCCCGAACTTTTTGATCACTTCCTTCGCTACCGCGCGGAAACTGGATCGCAGCTCAACCTCGTCCTGATCGGCCGCGCCGTCCTCGATCTGCCGAAAGATGATTCGGTGAAGGCCCTTGGCTTTCTTGACGACTCGGACAAATGGGACGCGCTCTCGGAGTGTCTGGCACTCGCTATTCCTTCTCGCCTGGAAAGCCTTTCCATGGTCACGCTGGAGGCGTTCTGGGCAGAGCGCCCGGTGGTGGCAAATGCCGCGTGCGCGGTCTTGCGCGGCCAATGCCGACGTTCGGGCGGTGGGCTTTACTACTCGAACTACGACGAGTTCCGCGAGGTGCTGCAGGTTCTTGAAGGCGATGGATCGCTTCGAGCGCGCATGGGAAGAGCCGGGCATCGCTACTTTGAAGAGCACTACGCGTGGCCGGTCATCCTCGAAAAGTATCTGCGCTTGATCGAAGCGGCGCGGCGGGCGAAGAAGGCGGCATGAAGCCCCAGGCCGTCCATCAGGTCTTAGCCGCACTCGCCTACGGCGATGCGATCGGCAACGAAGCGCTCGCGATCCGAGATCAGCTGCGCCGTCGCGGCTACGTGTCGGAGATCTTCGCGGAGAAAGTCCATCCCAAGATGGCAAGCCTCGCGCGGCCGTTGTCGGAATACGAAGCCGCCGCGGGCGAAGGTTCGCTCTGCATGTTCCATTTCTCGATTGGCAGCGCTGCGTCGTCGCTCGTCTATCACCGCAACGATCCGCTCATCTGCGTGTACCACAACATCACGCCGCCTCAGTTCTTCTTTCCATTCCACCCGCATCTGGCGCGGCTTTGCTACCACGGCAAACGTGAGCTTGAAGCGTTCGCGAAGCGTTCGGCCCTGGGCCTTGGCGTGAGCGAGTTCAACCGGAAGGAACTGGAGGCCGCGGGTTTCAAGCCGACCGGTGTCCTTCCGATCGTGGTGGACTGGTCGCGCTATGACGACGCGCCAAGTCCGGTGATGACACGTCGTCTCGCTGGCTTCCCTGGGCCGACCATTCTCTTCGTGGGCCGCGTCGTCCCCAACAAGAAGTTCGAAGACCTTCTGACTTCGTTCGCCGCGTTTCAGAGGCATCACGCTCCAGAGAGTCGCTTGTTGCTCGTGGGCGATACAACGGGGCATGAGGCCTATCTGCGCCGCCTTCAAGAACTGGCTCGCTCGTTGCGCGTCCGGAACGTCATCTTCACCGGCCAGGTCAGTCAGGGCGACCTGATTGCGACCTACAAGAACGCCGATGCGTTCCTCTGCCTTTCGGAGCACGAAGGGTTCTGCGTTCCTTTGCTCGAAGCTATGCACTTCGGGCTTCCGGTGCTGGCGTATGACTCCACGGCCATCAGCGAAACGCTCAACGGTGGCGGACTGCTTCTCGACAACAAAGACTCGACGAACGTCGCGGCCACGTTGGATCTGGTGCTGAGGGATGAAGCGTTGCGGCGGCGGATCCTGGCCAGTCAGGAAACGACGCTTGCCAGGGCAAAGGCGGTCGACTTCGGCGGACTGCTGGAGACTCACATTCAAACGGCCACGGATTCGGCGCGAGGCCGTGCATGAGGCTCCGCGAAATCCACCAGGTCGTGGCGGCTCTGTCCTTCGGCGACGCAGTCTGCAACGAAGCGCTCACTTTTCAGCGGATGCTTCGGGAGCGCGGCTACAAGAGCGAGATCTACGCCGGAGCGATCGCACCCGAGATGGCGGCGGCCGGGCTGCCGATTTCTGACTACGTCCAGCGTCCCGACACGGCGGACACCGCCACGATCTTCCATTTCGCGATTGGAAGTCCGGTGGCCCAGCAGGTTCTGGCCCGCCGTGAGCTCTTGATCCTTCGCTATCACAACGTCACGCCCTACGAGTTTTTTCTCGGCTACAGTGGGCACCTCGTGGGCCTTTGCTATCACGGCGCCCGCGGCCTGGCGACATTCGCCGCTCGCACGTCGCTTGGACTTGCGGTCAGTGAGTTTAATCGTCTCGATCTTGAACGCGCTGGGTTCAAGAAGACCGCGGTTCTTCCCCTCGCCATGAATGACGCGGCCCTGAACGAGCCGCCTGATCCGATCGTCATGTCGCGCTTCCAGGACAGACGGAAGAACATCCTTTTCGTCGGACGCGTGGCCCCGAACAAGAAGATCGACGATCTGGTTCGGGTGTTCTGCGCCTACCAGCGCTACATTGAGCCCGAGAGCCGCCTCTTCATTGTGGGCGATGGTCGTGGTTTCGAGCACTACACGCGCCGGCTCGGTGAACTGGTCAGCCACCTCCGTGTCGACGAAGTCGTGTTCTCGGGTGCTGTGACCCAGTCGGAGCTGAACGCCTACTACCGACTAGCCGACTGCTTTCTCGGCCTGTCCGAGCACGAAGGCTACGGAGCGCCGCTGATCGAAGCGATGCGTTTCAACATACCGGTTATCGCATACGAAGCTGGAGCGGTGAGGGAAACGCTTCAGGGCGGCGGCGTGCTTCTGACCGAGAAGAGGCCCGAAGTCGTCGCGGAGCTTTTGGGAATGGTCGTGAGCGATGCCGCGACTCGCGCCGCGGTTCTGAAGACTCAGGAAAGGGCTCTTGCGAGAATCGGATCCGTGAATATCGGCGACCGGCTCGATCAGATGATCCGCGACATGGAGTCTTCCGCTTGAGCGACGCCAAGGCTCTAGATGTCGCAAAGATCGTCAATGACATCCGCGACGAGATCGCCCGCCGCCGGGATGCCGGGGATCTGACGACGGAAGATATCGAATGGCTGCTTGAACGCCGTCTCAAAGCGAGTATTGCCAAGGCGCGCATCGATGACGGACTCGCCGCGCGTCTGCTCCACGAGAGCCACGACTGGAACACCGACACGGGCTACGAGATCCGGACCAAGCGATCGGGACTCACCGGGGCGTTGATACGAGCGGCGAAGGTGATGATTCGGCCCTTCGTTCGCCTCTACACCGATCATGTCTTGAATCGGCAGAGCCAGATCAATCTCGCGGTCTGGCACATTCTTCTCGACTCGGTCGAACGAAGCACGTCCCTGGAGATGGAGGTCCGCAAGCTTCAGAAGGAAGTCAAAGACCTGAAGGATCGCGCTTGAAGCTCGCGATCGTCATCCACCGCTATGGTGACGGCGTCGCGGGCGGCTCAGAAGCTCACGCGAGGGGTCTGGCCCAGGAACTGGCCAAGACGCATCAGGTCGAGATCCTTACCACCTGCGCGCGCGACTATCTCTCGTGGCGCAATGAGTTCGAAATGGGGGACTCGTTCGTTGACGGCCTGCGCGTCACCCGTTTTCCCGTAACCAAGGCACGCGATCTGGGTCGATTCGCGGCAGTGTCGGACCACGTCTTCAATGAAGCCCACGCGCGCGCTGATGAGGAGCGATGGATCGTGGAGAACGGTCCTTTGTGCCCGAGTCTGGTCGAGGAGGTTCGCCGTCGGACCGACGTCGATTTCTTCCTCTGCTATTCGTATCGCTACTTCACCGGTATCAAGGGTGCGCTTGCGGCGGGCGACCGCGCGGTGCTTGTTCCCACTGCGGAAGAGGATGCGGCGATTCACCTCGGCGTGTTTGCCGACCTGTTCCGAAGCGTCAAAGGCTTTCTCTACCTCACTCCCGAAGAGCGTGAACTCATAGAGAAGGCGGCGGGGAAGCTTCCCGCTCCATCGCGCGTGATCGGCAGTGGGCTCAACGTGGTTCACGCCGGTCCGGAGCCGCGCAAGCGGCTGGGCGTTCCCGACTCCTACGTTCTCTACGTGGGCCGACTCGATCGCAACAAGGGTGTCGATACGCTGTTCCGCTACTTCCTCTGGCTAGTTGAAGAATGGCCGGACGGACCGCGGCTCCTGCTGGTTGGCCATCCGGTGCTCGAAATCCCCGTCCATCCGAAGATCCGCCATCTGGGCTACGTCACTGAGGATGAAAAGTCCTCGCTCATCGAAGGCGCGGACGTTGTGTTGATGCCGAGCCGCTACGAAAGCCTTTCGATGATCGTCCTCGAAGCCTGGGCGCTTGGGCGACCTGTTCTGGTGAACGCGGCCTGCGCCGTGCTCGAAGGCCAATGTCGCCGCAGCAACGGTGGTCTTTACTATCGCGACTACGCGGAGTTCCGGATGATGCTCCGCCTTCTGATGGCGGACCAGGAGATGCGCTTTCAGCTTGGAGCAAACGGTCAGCACTATGTCCATGCGACCTATTCCTGGCAGCAGGCCGCGCGTCGGACGGACGAGTTGCTGCGCGAGATCAAGGGCGGGAGCGCCGCCGCGTGAGTCGCCGGGTCGATCAATGGGTGCCGGCTCTCCACCTTGGCGACGCGATCGGCGATTCGACTCTGATGATGCGGGACGCCCTGCGGACTTTAGGATTCACCTCCGACATCTATACCTACAACCAGGACGCGGGGGTTTCGGCGCTCCACTTCGATCAGTGGAGCGAGGGGGCGAACACCGACATCGTCATCTTTCACTATGCGTTGATTTCGCCGATGAACGAAGCGTTCGCGAAACTCGCGTGCCGGCGGGTTCTTCAGTATCACAACATCACGCCGCCTTCCTTCTTTGCTCCGTGGGACAAGGAGATCTTCAAGATTCTTCAGCAGGGGCTCGATGGCTTGGCACCTCTGGCGTCGGTGACCACGCTCGGCCTGGGTGACAGCGAGTTCAACCGCGCGGAGATGGAACGTCGTGGCTTTCAGCGAACCGGTGTTCTGCCCATTGCGATCGACTTTGAGCGCTACCAGCAGCCCGCGAACGCTGCTCTCAAGAAGCGCTTCGCGGACGGGCGAACGAACATTCTTTTCGTCGGGCGCATCGCTCCGAACAAGCGACACGATCAGTTGCTGCGGGTGCTCGCCTACTTCAAGAAGAACATCTCGAGCGCCGTGCGGCTGCTCGCTGTCGGAAAGCACCCACGTCGGGAAACCGGCCACGGTGTCGCCATCGAGTCGCACTATTTGGACGCGCTCATCCGGCTGTATTCGGACCTGAGAGTCGAGCCAGGAGATGTGGTCTTCACTGATGGTGTCACCCACGACGAGTTGCTCGCGTACTACGAGAGCGCCCACGTGTTCGTCTCGATGTCCGAGCACGAAGGCTTTGGAGTGCCCCTGGTCGAAGCGATGATCAAACGCGTGCCGATCATCGCGTCGTCCGGCACCGCGGTCGGCGAGACGCTTGGCAGCGCCGGGCTTCAGTTCGACCGGCAGGACATCGCCGAGTTTGCGGAGGCGGCCGCGTTGCTGGCCAAGCCAGGTCCGGCGAGAGAGACGATTCTTCAGGGGCAGGACCGGCGTGCGGAAGACTTCACCACCGTAAAGACCCTCGGCCGTCTCCGTCAGATCGTGAGCGAACTCTGATGGCGCGGCAGATCGCGATCGTGGTGCAGCGCTACGGGTCGGATCTGGTGGGCGGATCGGAGACGCTCGCCCGCGAGTACGCCGAACGACTTCTGGGCCGCGATTTCGAGGTGACGGTCTACACGACAACCGCGCGCGACTATGTCACCTGGCGGTCCGAGTATCCGCTCGGGGATTCGGTCGAGCGAGGCGTCAGGATCAAGCGCTTCGCTCCCGAACGCGAGCGCGACCTGAAGGCTTTCAATGCTCTGGCCGAACCGATGTACGTGCGGCCCACCACTCCTGAGGATGAGCGCGTGTTCCTTGAATCGCAGGGACCCTTTGTTCCCAGTCTGATCGAGGCGCTCCGCGCCGACGCGTTTCGGTACGAAGCGATTCTCTTCTTCACCTATCTCTACTATCCGTCGGTCGAAGGCATCCGGGTCGCGGGTCGAAAGGCAGTCTTCGTTCCCACGGCGCACGACGAGCCGCCGCTTCGTTTCGCTATTTTCAAGGAGGCCTTTGAGGGCGTGAAGAGCTACGCCTTTTGCTCGGCGCCCGAAGCGCGCCTGGTGGCGAGCCGCTTCGATCTGTCGAAGATTCCGCAGAACGTCGTCGGCATCGGCGTCGATCCACCTCAAAGCGCGGACGTGGAAGAGTTCCGCATCGTCCGCGGTATTGAGCGTCCCTATTTGCTCTACGCGGGTCGCATCGATGCGGGCAAGGGCTGCGACGAGATGCTCCGTTTCTATGAGCACGCCCAAGCCGGAATCATGGGTTGCCCGGATCTGTATCTCATCGGGAAACTTGCGATGGAGTTACCCGGCATTCCCCGTTTGCGGCATCTCGGTTTCGTGTCGGAGGACGACAAGCGCGCGGCCATGGCGGGTGCCCAGGCATTGATCTGTCCCAGTCCTTACGAAAGTCTCTCCATCACTTTGCTTGAGGCGATGTCTCTCGGCACGCCGGTCCTTGCTTCATCGCGCTCGGATGTTCTCGTCGACCATTGCTACAAGAGCCAGGCGGGCTTGATCTATGGAACGGCGGAAGAGTTCACGGAATCCG
>JBDSLN010000245.1:0-7345 GCA_039916365.1 Vicinamibacteria bacterium | reverse complement strand
CGGTCAGGGGTCGCTCGAGCGCTGGAGAAGTGATGGTCGCACGCTGCCCCTTCGCCACGCGCGGGATGTCCGTCTCGTAGACCTCAGCCACCGCGTACATGGCCCCGGTTTCCCCGACTTCCGCGATGCCCTCCGGGCCCACGCGTTCGCCCGCCCGCGCGTGCACGCGGAGCACGCGGCCGGCCAGGGGCGAGCGGACCACCGCGCGGTCGCGGTCGGCTTCGGCGGCTCGCAGCGAAGCCCGCATCGACTCCATGCGGGTGGTGGCCTCGAGTAGTGCTGCGAGCGCGGCGCTGCGCGTGTTCTCCCACCGGTCGGCGTCGGAGACCGCGCCCACGCCCTCCGTCGCGAGCTGCCGGGCGCGCTCGAGTTCCTGCCGCGCGTTCTCCGCTTCGGCTTTCTGGCGGGCCACCGCGGCTTCCTGCGACACCATCTCGGCCTTGATCTTCTGCACCGCGCCGTCGCGTACGTCGAACATGTCCATCACCGCGAGGATCTGGCCGCGCCGCACCGTGTCGCCCTCTTCGATCTGCAGGTCCTTCACTACCGCCACCGCATCCGAAGGCCCGGCAATACGGCGGGCGCCGTTTCGAGGCTCGATACGGCCGCGAGCCGACACATCCTGCGCGTGGGCGGGGAGCGCTGAGAGGACCAGACATCCGAGGAGGCCAAGGCCAAGGGAGAGCGGTTGGAGTTTCTGCATGAAGGGTGAGAGAGCATAACGGCGATGCGGGGAAGGAATGCCCGGGCTGAGCTCGCCATTCCCGAGCGATACCGGCATAAGCTACCGGTGAGCGCATCAGAGGGAGCCCCACTTGTCGAGCGATCAGAGAAGCACCAGCCTTCCGAGTTCAGGCATCGGAGCAAAGCTCTATCCCATGCGGGTCTTCGGGGCGATGGCGATAGCCCTGACCGTATTGCTCGGCACCGGAATCACCGGCCTCACCCTGGCCCACGTGATCTTCCTCGTCTTCGCCCTCACCTACCCGCACGTCGTCCACTTCCTCGCCAGCCGCCTCGAGGCCTCGCGCAGGGTGCAGATGGGGAGCGTGATGGTCGACGCCATGGTGATCGGCGCGGCTATCTATTTCGGCGGCCTCTCCCCCGTTCCCACCCTGTCCTTTCTCACCATCGCTCTCGCCAACGGCATGGCACTCGGCTCGTTCCCATTCATGAGCGCAACCGCGATCGGGGTGACTCTCGCATTCGGCCTGTCGCGTTTTTTGATCGGACCGGTCCCTGCCGCCCTCCATCTCGTGGAGATGAACCTCGCCGCCGCGGCCCTTCTCCTTGTCTACTTCAATTACTTCGCCTGGGTGGCCTACCGCCGGTCGGTGGCCCTGCAGTCTTCGCGCATGGCCCTGCGCCAAGAGAAGGTGGCGGCAGAGATCCAAAAAACCCGCTCCGACCGGCTGCTCCTCGCCATCCTCCCCGAAGCCGCGGCCCGCGAGTACGAGGTCGGCGGCTCGGTGGCTCCGGTTTCCTTCCCCGAAGCCACCGTGCTGATCGCGGACGCCTGTGGATTCGGCGAGTTCGCCCACCGGGTCGGCCCGGCGGAGGCCATCGGCAGCCTGAACGCCTGGTTCAAGGCCTTCGACGCCATCTGTCGGAGGCACGGCCTCGAGCCGCTGCGCACTTCCGGCGACGCCTACCTGGCCCTCGCCTCCTCCACCTCCGGGTCGGCCGAGGCCGCACTCAAAACGGCCATGGAGATGCGAGCGCACATGACCTCCACGAATGAGGACCGCAGGGCGCGGGGACAGGAGCCGCTCCTCATGCGCTTCGCTCTGCACACCGGCGAGGCTCTGGCCGCGGTGATCGAAACCGAGAAATTCTCCTACGATCTTTTCGGCGAGACCGTGGCCCTGGCCTTCGAGGTCGAGCGCATGGCCCCTCCGAACGGGATCGCGCTTTCAGACGCAGTGGTGAAGGCCCTGCCCGTCCCCCCGTTCACGCGGCCGCTGGGCGTAATTCGCGCGCGGCGCTCCGGGGTCGAATTGGGCGTGGTCGTGATCGAGGCCGCCTCCGCGTGAGTTCGGACCGTTCGCGCATCGAGGGAGAGGGAGAGGCCGCGGCGGAAGCGACGAGCGCCCTCCGCAAGGTCTTCGGGCACCTCGACGACGACGCCTTGAACGAGATCGTCGGCCAGCTCGAAGTGCTGCATCTCGCTCGCGGGCAGGTCCTCTATCAGCAAGGGGACGCAGCCCTCGGACTCCATGTGGTCCTGACCGGCCGACTTGAGGTCCGTGTAAGCGCCGAAGCCATGCATCGCCTGGTTGGCCACATCGACCGCGGCCAGACCGTGGGCGAGATCGGCCTGTTCATGGGTGTTGAAGGCGGAGCACGCTCGGCCACGGTGCGCGTGGTCCGCGACGCGACCCTGGGGTTCCTCTCCCGCGACGTCTTTCAAAACATCGTCCGCCGACATCCTCAGGCGTCCGAGCACCTTGCGCGATTCATCGTCAAGCGCCTGACCGACGCGCAGAGCCGAGGCCGCACCTCCACTCCCACCGTACGCAACATCGTCCTCATGCCCTTGACCCCAGGGTTCGCCATCCGCGAATTCGCGGAACGGTTGCAGATCGCCTTCCTTCGTCAGGGCCGCACGGCGCTGCTCACCGAGGAACGGGCTCGCGCTCGCTTCAAGGATGCCCTGCTGCCCGGTCACCCCTCGCGTCTCCAACTCGACAACTTCCTCGACCAGATCGAGCGAGATCACGACTTCGTCCTGCTTCTCTGCGGAGCGGAGCCCTCGCCCTGGAACACAAAGTGCCTGGCCCACGCCGATCAGGTCGTCTTTGTGAGTCCGCGAGGCCTGGATCCCGGCGAGGCGAAAGCGCGCCTCGCCCGCATCGACGAGGCCCTCACCGAACCGCGGCCTTCCCGCATGTTCGTCACCGCCCATCCCAGACGCAGCGAGGCCCCGCAGGGCACCGGCGCATTCCTGCGTGCGGTGGGCGCGGGCATGCACCTGCATGTGGCTCTTGAGGGAAACGAGGGCGTGAACCGCCTGGCCCGGGTGCTCACGGGCCACGCGGTGACCCTGGTTCTGAGTGGGGGCGGGGCGCGCGGATTCGCCCACCTCGGAGTGCTCCGTGCCCTCCGCGAGGCCGGGGTTCCGGTGGACGCGGTGGGCGGCGCTAGCTTCGGCGCCCTCGTGGCCGGCAATATCGCGCGCGGCCTCGCCGATAACCAGATCCTCGACGAGTTCAAGCGGGCCTTCGCCGACGAACATCCGATGGATGACTACACCCTGCCCGTCCTCTCCCTGGTCCGCGGCGAGAAGATGACCCGCAGCCTGCGCCACTTTCTCGGCGAGACGGAGATCGAAGACCTTTGGCTTCCCTTCTTCGCGGTCTCCTCAAACCTCTCCCGCAACGTCGAGAAGATCCACACCACCGGCCCCTTGTGGCGGGCCATGCGCGCCACCGTATCGCTTCCCGCCATCTTTCCGCCAGTCATCGAGGACGGCGACCTCCTCGTCGACGGCGGCATCCTGAACAATCTTCCCCTCGAGATCATGCGCCGCACCGTTCCCGGGCGGGCCATTGCGGTCGACCTCTCGGCTCTGAACGACTATCGGTACGACATCGATTCGCTGCCCACGGCCTGGGAGTATCTGCGGCGGCGGCTGTTCGACGGCTCCGAGCAGGCCACCCTGCCCGTCCTGCACAGCGTGGTCATGCGCGCGACCACCCTGGGCAGCCGGCGCGAAGTCGAGATCGCCCGGCGCGACGCCGACCTCTTCCTCAATCCCCCGGTGGCCGGTTTCGACATGCTCGATTGGAGTCGGTTCCACGCCATTGTCGATGTCGGGTACGTCTACGCCCGCGAACGCCTGACCCCCTTCATCGCTACCCACCGGGACTTCGTGGCACGGGACGAGGTGTTCGACTCAAGGCGCGTGCGGGTGGCCTGAGCCAGGGCTTCGCTTTGGTAGCTGCATTCCGGCCGCGGTGGCGGTTTCGAATTCCGGCCCGCCATCCTCGAACACTAGACATCGTTCCGGCGTTGCAAAAGCTCCAGCGCAAAGAAAACGCGGGTCCTGCCGGATTCGATCCGACCCGCCTGTCATCAACGAACCAAGGACTACGACGAGGAGAACGCATTCACCGAGCTCAAACTCAAACTCACCGCTCTCATCGGGTCCAGCCCGTCGCGCATCGCGAGGATGGAACGAGGTTCTCGGGGTGACGTTTGCTGCGGGGCAGTTGGTCGCGATTGTGTTGTTCGGTCTGGCACCTATGGATGTGTGGACGATCGGTGCGGCGGTAGCATTGATGGTCGCGGTCGGGCAGGGCGCTGGATACTTGCCGACGTGACGCGCATCGCGCGTTGATCCGATGACCGCGCTCAAGTATGAGTAGCCCGACCCTTGACTCTTTTCCACAACCCGCGTATCAAGGAATTGCGCACCTAAACACAGACCGGTGCCTAAGGAGATCAAAATGAAACAACGCATCCTGGTTCTGGCGATCGCCGGTGTGGCGGCCGGACTTTTTAGCGGGACCTCATCGGCTGAGGCCGCAACGAAAAAGCACCTGATCATCGTCCACTCGAAGGACAACACCGGGAGCGGAGTCATCACGGTGGATCGGGGCAAGCTTCATCCCGTCCCTGCGAACGACTTGATGACGGGCGAATGTTCGAAGGCGGTTTGCGGGGCCAGCTATGCCGTGGGCACGCGCGTCACCCTCACCGCCGTCGCGGCTGATGGCAGCACTTTCACAGGGTGGGGCGGAGACTGCTCCGGCAGTGCGCCCACCTGCACCGTGAGGATGAGTCGCAGCCTCGACGCGATGGCGCACTTCAGCAAATAGCTCAGCTCGTGCCTATCGTGAGACGGGCGTCGGGCTAGCAGACCGAAGCGAAATCCTCGCCAGCATCGCTCGATTCGCACAGAACACCACGGACGATCACGGACGTCCGCTTATGTCTCGACCTTCTGTTACAGGAGACTAGGAGCGCGAACGCGGCGTACGTGCGCGCGGCGACTTCGCGGGCGCAGAACGCGCGGGCGCATCTTTCGCGGTGCGGGGCGTGCGACGCGCGGTAGCCACCTTGCGCGCGACTTCCGGCTTCTCCATCCGCTTGAGAACATCGGTGAGCGACAGATTGATCTGTCGACGGTCCAGGTCCACCCGAGTCAAGAGCACCTCAACGTGATCGCCAAGCTTGTAGGTGCGTTTGGTGCGTTCACCGCGCAAGGCATGATCGCGCTCGCTAAAGATGTAGTAGTCATCGGACATCGTGGTGATGTGAACCAGACCTTCGACGAAAACGTCGGTGAGTTGAATGAACAGGCCGAAGGGCATGACGCTTGAAATGACGCCGGGAAGCGTCTCGCCGACGCGCTTCACCATGAAGCGGGCCTTCTTCCACTCGATCAGATCGCGCTCAGCATCCGACGCCTTGCGTTCCGTTTCCGCGAGATGAGCGGCCATCTCCTCAAGCGGCCAGCTGACCTGCGCCGGATCCTTGCCGTGACGCATCGCCCGCAGGGCCCGATGCGCGACCAGGTCGGGGTAGCGACGAATCGGGCTGGTGAAGTGGAGATAGTTCTCACTCGCGAGCCCGAAGTGGCCGAGGTTCTCCGGGGCGTAACGCGCGAGGCGCTGGGTGCGCAGCATCAGATAGGTGAGCAGTTTCTCTTCCGGCCGGCCTTCAATCTGACGAATGATGCGCTGGAAATCCTTGCCCTGCGGCTCGGCGAGGTCGGCGGTGACCTTGTAGCCGAAGGAGCGCACCAGCTCGAGATACTCCTCGAGACGATCTGGATCGGGCGACTCGTGAATGCGAAATAGCGTCGCAACCTTGCTCTGTGCAAGAACCTTCGCGACCGCTTCGTTCGCGATCAGCATGAACTCTTCGATCATGCGCATGGCGAACAGGCGTGGCGTTGAGGTGATGCTTTCGACGGCGCCCAGCAGGTCGAGCTGAAGCTCGGGCTCGGGCAGGTCGAAGTCGAGCGATCCGCGATCCTTGCGGGCCTGATTCAGGATGCGCGCAAGTTCGGCTGCAAGTTCGACCGTGTCCACCGCCACTTTGAACTTCTCGCGGGTGGCGCCATCTCCATCAAGGATCGCCTGGGCATCCTTGTACGCCAGCTTGCCCACGGAATTAATCACGCCATCGTAGAAGTCGGACTTCACGACGTGGCCGTGCTGGTCGATCTCCATGACCGCGGTCTGGGTCAGACGGTTCTCGCCATCGACGAGACTGCAGATCCTGCTGGAGAGCGCGTGCGGGAGCATCGGCACGACGAGGCCGGGGAAATAGACGGAGTTGCCGCGCGCGTAAGCGCAGGCGTCGAGTGCGGTGCCTTCACGAACGTAATGGGCGACGTCGGCGATGTGAACCGCCAGGACGTAGTTGCCATTTGAGTGACGCGCGACGCTGATGGCGTCGTCATGATCCTTCGCCGTTTCTGGGTCGATCGTGATCGTGGTCCAGGGACGGAAGTCGGCGCGCGCGTCGATCTCGCTCTGCGGAACCGCACTCGCGGCCTTTTCTGTTTCGGCCACGACATCTTCGGGGAACTCGGCGGTCAGCTGGTACTGCGCCATGATGACCTTGAGGTCCACGCCGGGATCGTCAATCCGACCCAGGCGCTCCACGACTTCGCCAAAGGCTGGACGCGTTGCGGTGGCTGGGCGGGTGATCTTGAGAACAACCATGTCGCCCGATTCGACTTCCAGGGAATTGTGCGCGGCCTCCGCCTGGATGTTCTGGAAGAGACGGCGATCGAAGGGAACCACGTGGGCGTGGCCGCGAGAGACCTCATAGCGACCAACGACGCGCTTCACCGCGTGCTCGACGACTTTCACGACTTCGCCTGAGAAACCCTTGTCCCCGCGGCCGGTCACGCGCGCAAGGACAGTGTCTCCATGCGCCGCGCCATGCAGCATGGGCAGGTCGATCTTGAGGGTGGGGTTGGGAGGAACGTCGGTGGCGCCGGGGAGCGGATTGACGAAGGCGAATCCCGCGGGATGGCCGACCACGCGGCCAAGGAAGGCATCAGAACGAACGGTTTTTTTGATAGTCATCTTTTGTATGGTTTACGAACGGAGGATAGACGGAGAGCGCGGTCTTGATGGATCGCGGTGGGCTTGAGGCCTGAGCGGGCCACTGGGCTGAAATCGTTCAGCGGCATCCGGGTCGCGACAGAGCCGAATTCACATCGACAAACGCGCGCGGGGAGTACGCCCCCTCTTGTTGCAGCAGCTAATGCCGGAGGTGGGGGTCGAACCCACACTCACCGAAGCGAACACGGCCCTGAACCGTGCGCGTCTGCCAATTCCGCCACTCCGGCGCGCTGAACGAGAAGGCGAGGAGATTACCACGG
>JBDSLN010000244.1:0-2573 GCA_039916365.1 Vicinamibacteria bacterium | reverse complement strand
TCACGTGAGGCCCGCGGGTGCAGATTTCGCCGTCCTCGGCGATCTTCACGTCGATGCCTGCGATGGGCTTGCCCACGCTGCCGATGCGATGGACCGACGGAGTGTTCACGGCAATCACCGGCGACGTCTCGGTGAGGCCATAGCCCTCGAGAATGGGGAGGCCCATGGAGCCGAAGAACATCCCGATCTCCTTGGGCAGCGCGGCACCTCCGGAGACCGCCAATTTCACGGCGCCCCCAAGACGCGACCGGACTTCAGAGAGGACCAGCCGATCCAGGATCGCGTGCTTGATCCCCAGGCCGAACGGAATGCCCTCGCCCCGCTCGGTCCGTTCGTAAACTTCGCGGCCCGCCGACTCGGCAGCGGCGAAGATCTTTTGACGAAAGGGCGAGGACACCGCCACCTTCTCGCGCACCCGCATCATGATTTTTTCGTACAGACGTGGCACGGAAATCAGGATGGTCGGACGGATTTCCATCAGATTCGACGGCACTCTCTCGAAGCTTTCGGCGTAGGCCACGGTGACGCCGCGTTTCAGCATTACGAACTCACCGCCCATGCGCTCGAAGACGTGGCACAGGGGCAGGAACGAAAGCACAGAGTCGGCAGGGCCAAGCAGCGAGAAGATTTCCTTGGCGCAGCTCTCCACGTTGGATCCAATATTCGAGTGCGTGAGCATCACGCCCTTGGGATCGCCCGTGGTGCCCGAGGTATAGATCAGCGTCGCGAGGTCTTCTGGTTTCACCGCGGCGGCGTGACGACGGATCAGATCCTTGTCCTCCCCCAGAACCTTGCGTCCCATCTCACGAATGGACGACAGAGTCTGCGTGCCCGGTATCGCGGAATCATCCATCACGATCACGTGTTGCAACTCGCGCGCTTGGGCTTTGACGCTGAGGATTTTTTCCGCCTGCAGAGTGTTCGACGCGATAGCCACGCGTGAGCCGCTATCTTTCAGGATGTAGAGCGCCTGATTTGCGGGCAGGTTGGGATAGATCGTGACCACGGTGGCGCCGCCGCAAAGCCCGGCGAGGTCGCAGTAGGCCCATTCCGGGCGGTTCTCGCCGATCAAAGCCATGCGATCGGAGGCCTTCAGGCCGAGTGCGCCGAGACCGGCCGCGATCTCTTCCACAGCGGTCCGGAACTGAGCGGATGAGATGGGCGTCCAGACGCCGTCCTTCTTCACCTTGAGGTGATCAGGTTTCTGAAACTGGTCGACTGAGTTGTAGAAAAGTTGTGCGAGGGTCTCGGTCACTGGCCTTCTCCGCCTTGGGCTTGACGTTGGCTCGGACCGCGTTTGTGCGTTTCGCAATCCGGGGACCGGAGTCTGTCATGTGCCCTCGCACGCGACAAGGTTGCTGCGCGCCGGCCAGTCCGAAAAGCGGGATGGCCGATGGATACAATCGAACCCATGCCGATTCGAATTCCCTTCAACAGGCCGTCCGTTCAGGGGAAGGAGATGGAGTACATCGCGCAGGCCATCGCGGCGGGACATCTTTCGGGCGACGGATCCTTCACCAAGGCCTGCGAGCGCATCCTGTGCGAAGAGACGGGCGCCGTCCGCGCCCTGCTCACCTCTTCGTGCACCGACGCGCTGGAGATGGCGGCGCTTCTGCTCAATTGCGGCGAAGGCGATGAGGTAATCATGCCGGCGTTCACCTTCGTGTCGACGGCCAACGCGTTCGCTCTGCGCGGAGCGCGGCCGGTGTTCGTGGACATCCGCCGAGACACCCTCAACCTCGACGAACGCCTGGTGGAGGCAAGGATGAGCTCCCGCACCAAGGCCATCGTGGTCGTTCACTACGCGGGGGTTGGATGCGAGATGGACCGCTTGCGGGAGATCGCAAGCGCCCACGGCGTCGCCCTGGTCGAAGACAACGCTCACGGCCTTTTCGGGAAGTACCGCGGGCGGCCCCTCGGTTCGTTCGGATGCCTGTCAACTCAGAGTTTTCACGAGACCAAAAACATCACGAGCGGCGAGGGGGGCGCTCTGCTCGTCAACGATCCCGCACTCGTGGACCGGTCGGAAATTCTTCGTGAGAAAGGGACGAATCGCAGCCGTTTCTTCCGCGGTCAGGTCGACAAGTATGGCTGGGTCGATCTGGGTTCGAGCTTCCTTCCCTCCGACTTGCTGGCCGCGTTTCTGCTTGGGCAACTTGAACAACGTCTCAATATCCAGGCTCGTCGGAAGGCGATCTGGACGCGCTATGCGGTGGAACTTCGAGCCTGGGCCGAAACGTCAGGAGTGGGCCTTCCCCACATTCCGCTCCATTGCGATCAGGCCTTCCACATGTTCTATCTGTTGATGCCGTCGCTGGACTCCCGACAGAGATTGATTTCTCACCTGAGGGACAAGGGCATCCTGGCGGTGTTCCACTACCTTCCGTTGAATCGCAGCAACATGGCGCGAAAACTGGGCGCGGAGAGATCATGTCCGGTGACCGAAGACATCTCGGACAGACTGGTTCGCCTGCCGCTGTTCACTTCGCTGACGGAAAGCGAGCAGGGCGAAGTGATCGACAGCTTGACGGAAGCCTCGCTTGTTTGAGGACTAAAACCAGCGATGAAACCAG
>JBDSLN010000243.1:0-5949 GCA_039916365.1 Vicinamibacteria bacterium | reverse complement strand
ATCGAAGATCAGATTCGCTTCACCAACAAGGAAAGCCAGAACCTTCATGCGGAGACGCTGCTGCGGCGCCTTGGCCTGGCGGTCAATGGCGATGCATCCATCGCCTCCAGCCTGCGCGCGCGTGAGGGGTTTCTGAAGGCTCACGACATTCGGATCGCCGACAACGCCATGTACGACGGCTCTGGTTTGTCTCGCGGCGATCTGGTGACGGTGAGATCCCTGGTCGATCTGCTGTCCGTCATGGCGAAGCATCGGCTCGCGAAGCCGTTCCGCGACTCCCTTCCCATCGCGGGCGTGGACGGCACTTTGCGGCGTCGGATGATCGGCACCAAGGCCGAAGGTCACGTCTTCGCGAAGACGGGTTCGTTGAGCAGCGTCAACGCGCTGGCTGGCTATATCGATACAACGGGCGGTCGGCATCTGGTCTTCTCGATCATCGTGAACAACCACACCCGGCCATCAAAGGAAGCCACCCTCGCAGTGGACGAGATCTGCGCGCTTCTCGCCGACCTGCAGTAGGACCTCATCCGACAGGCGCGCCGGATAGTCTTCCTGCGTGGGTGAGATCGAGACGGTCCAGACGCGCGAAGAAACCATCCTCGATGGCCTGAACGACGAGCAGCGCGGAGCGGTCCTTCATGGCGATGGGCCCTTGCTGATCGTCGCGGGGGCCGGCACCGGAAAGACAACGGTCTTGACTCGCCGGATCGCGCATCTCATCACCACCAAACGCGCGCGGCCGGAAGAGATTCTCGCCCTCACCTTCACCGAAAAGGCGGCGAGAGAGATGGCCGAGCGCGTGGATCAGCTGGTCCCGTATGGCTACACGGAAAGCTTCATCGCCACCTTCCACGCCTTCGGCGATCGCATGCTGCGAGAAAACTGTTTCGCCGCGGGATTGCCCGCCGACTTCCGCGTTCTGTCGCGCGCCGATGAGATTGTCTTCCTCCGCGAACGTCTGTTTGCTCTTCCGCTCGATCGATTCCGTCCGCTGGGCGATCCCGGGCGTCATCTCTCCACGCTGGTGGAGTTCTCCTCGCGCGCCAAGGATGAAGACGTGTCGCCCGACGACATCATTGCGCTCGGCCAGGATCGGCTGATCCAAGCGGACGCTCTGGGCGGCGAGGAAGGTCAAGCGGCACGTGAAGAAGCGCTCGACCTGATCGAGGCCGCGGAGTTCTTCAAGGCCCAGCAGACCGCACTCGCGACCGCGGCGCTCGTCGACTTCGGCGATCAAATCCATCGATTCCTGAAGCTGCTGCGCGACCGTCCCGATGTGGCGCTTTCGTTGCGAAGGCGCTTCCGCTACATCCTGGTCGACGAGTTCCAGGACACGAACCATGCGCAGCTTGAGTTGCTTCGCCTCATTGCCGGCGAAGGAAATCCAAACATCACCGTCGTAGGCGACGACGACCAGGCGATCTATCGCTGGCGGGGTGCGGCACCCGCGAACCTGATCCACTTTCTCACCCTGTACAAGGACGCGACGCGCGTCGTGTTGCGGCAGAACTACCGCTCGACCCAGGAAATCCTGGACACGTCGTATCGGCTCATCACCTACAACAACCCGCATCGTCTCGAAGTGATGACCGGCCTCGACAAGCGCCTGACCGCTGACCGCGGCAAGGGACGCCACGTCCTGCACTGGCGCTTCGCGAACGTCTCGGCGGAAGCGGACGCTCTGGCGAAGGCGGTCGAAGAATTCCAGGGCGAAGGCATTCCGTTGTCCGAGATGGCGATCCTGGTGCGTAACAACGCGGACGCCGATCCGTTCCTGCGTGCCCTCAACATGCGCAGCGTGCCGCATCGCTTCTCGGGTGGTGCGGGTCTGTTCGAGCGGCCGGAGGTCCGCTGCCTGATCGCATTTCTGCGCCTGGTCGCCGCTCCTGACGATTCCGTCTCGGCCTGGGCCCTCGCGTTCTCCGAGATCTACGCGTTCGACGCCGTCGATCTCTCACGCCTCTCGCGCTATGCCACTAAAAAGACGCGGCCGTTGCTCGAAGTCCTCAGAGAACTCGAAGGCAACGAAGAACTGGCCTCGATCAAAGGACCGTCGCGTGCGGCGGCGAAGAAGTTTGTGGCCGACATCGAACGCGGCGTCACCAGCATGGCCGAGCGGAAAACCGGCGAGGCGCTCTACGAGTTCCTCAAGGAATCGGGCTACCTGAAGCGCCTCGCTACGGTTTCATCGTCCAAGGATGAACGGAAGGTTGCGAACATCGCGCGCTTCTTCGAGATCGTGCGCGGCTTCTCGGTGGTGGCCGAGCACGACAACATTCCCGCCTTCGTCGCTCGTTTCGATCTGCTACGTGACGCGGGCGAGGATCCGGCCGCGATCGAGATTCAGGAAGGTGATGCGGTCAACATCCTGACCGTCCACAAAGCCAAGGGACTCGAGTTTCGCGTGGTGTTCGTCGCGAGCTGCGTCGATCAGAAGTTTCCCTTGAGACGTCGAAGTGATCCTCTGCCTCTGCCTGAATCGCTCCTCAAGAGCGAAGCGTCCCTTGGCGACGCGCACCTGATGGAGGAACGCCGGCTCTTCTATGTCGGAATGACGCGCGCGAAGGATCACCTCATCCTGACGTCGGCCGACGACTACGGTGCGGGCACGACGCGCAAGGTCTCGCGCTTTGTCGTCGAAGCGCTTGATCTTCCGTCGCCGAAAACCAAGGTCGCACGCTCCTCACCGCTCGAAACCATCGCCGCTTCGGCACCGGTTCCCGGAAGCGCTGCCGCGGTCCAGGAGGGCGAAGAAACGGGTGAACCCGGGAGTCTTTCGCTTGCCTTGGCGCCCCCACTTCGCCTGTCGTTCCGGCAGGTCGACGACTATCTGACCTGCCCGCTGAAGTATCGCTTCGTGCATCGCAACCGCATCCCGCTGCTGATTCATCACCGGGTGGTCTACGGCAGCGCGGTTCACCTGGCGGTGCAGGAGATGTTCAAGGCGCGCCAGGCAGCTCAGCCTTTCACCGCCGGCGATCTGGTGGCGGCGTTCCATCGCGCCTGGGTTTCAGAGGGGTTTCTCTCCCGCGAACATGAAGAGCTGCGGCTCAAGGAAGGCGAGAAGACGCTGACTCGCTTTTTCGAGTGGGAGAGCAGGAATCCGCTCTATCCAACCGGCGTCGAGGAGGACTTCTCTTTCCCCATCGGCCGGACCCGGGTGATGGGCCGTTACGACCTCGTGGTTGCTTCTCCGGAAGGCGTCACCATTCTCGACTTCAAGACGGGTGACGTCGCGACCCAGGCAAAAGCGCAGACCCGCGCGGAAGAAAGCCTCCAGCTCGCGATCTACGCGCTTGCTCATTTCCGCACCACCGGCGCGCTTCCGGCACGCGTGGAGTTGCGCTTCCTCGAGTCCGATCTCGTCGGCGGTTTTGCGCCCTCCGAAGCCTTGGTCCTCGCGACGGAGAAGAAGGTCGCGGAGGTCGCCGATCAGATTTCACGCGGCCTGTTCGAGGCGACTCCCTCTCATGGCGCCTGCAGGCCGTGTCCCTTTCGCGACGTTTGCCCGGCCACCGCGAAGGACGACTAGAGGACGTGAGTACACTCGGCGTTTGTGACCGAGTCCCGAACCCGTTTCCTCGCCGCATTAGCCACGGCCCTGGGACTCATCGCGGGCGGCTTCAACGCGCATGTGGCGCCCCAAGGAGATGGCTGGTGGTTCGGGGTAACGGGGACGCCATCACCCGGGTGGACCTGGTTCAGTCTGGGTGCCTCCATTCTAGTTTGGCTGCTGGGACGAGTCGCGAATGTCCGCGCGCTGCTCTTGATGTTCGTGGGATTGCTTCCTTTGATCCCCGCGACCACCGGGATGGCTTCGGGTCTTCTCTTTTTCTCTGACTTCACGATGATCCTGTTGTTGGCCATGCTGTTGAGCGTCGCTTCACGCGACCTCATCGGCCAGATCACGGTCGGCTACGTTTCGGTCTTCCTCATCTCGCTGGGCTTTTTCGTTTTTGTGGGCCGTTATGTTCCCGGAGCCGCGGGTCCGCAAGGAGATGAACCGCACTACCTGCTAATCGCCGAGAGCCTCATCATCGATGGCGACGTTGATCTGAAGAATCAGTTCGATGAGCGTGCCTTCACGAAGTTCACCAGCGCGAACCTGCAACCGCACACCGCACCTCGTAGCCCGGCCGGCACCCTGTACGCGATTCACACGCCGGGCCTCTCCGCGTTGATCGCGCCGGGATATGCGCTCGGCGGATTCATGGGTGCGCGGGCAGTCTTGTCGACACTCATGGCCGGAGTGGTGACCCTTCTGTTCTTCGTCACGAAGAGATTGTTCGACGCAGCGACGGCGCGCTTCGCCTTCGTGCTCGCGACCTTCGCGAGTCCTCTTCCGATCTACGCCAATTCCCTCTTCCCCGACTCGGCGGCGACCCTGCCGGTCGCGGCAACCCTTGCCTGCATGGTCTCGAGACGCCCGGAGTTTCTGGCGCTTGCGTCCGCCTCCATCGCGTTCCTCCCTTGGCTGCATCCGCGCTTTCTGCCGTTGGCGTTCGTACTGGCGATCGCGGTGGCCACGCGTCATGGACTGTCTTGGGCACGAATGGCCACGGCCTTCGTCCCCATGCTCCTCTCGCTCGCCGCGCTCTTGATCCACTTCAACAAGGTTTTCGGCAGCGCCACTCTCTCGGCCGCTTACGGGCCCGGCTTCTCCACGGACGTTTCAATGCGGCGGATTCCGTGGGGTGCATCGGGTTTGATGATGGATCGCCAGTTCGGCTTGTTGTTGTTCGCGCCCGTCTTGCTGCTCGGGCTCTTCGGCGTGGCCTTTCTTTGGAAACGCGATCGCGCTATGACGGCGGTGGCCGTGAGCGCGATGGCAACGCTGCTTGGGGTGGGGAGCGCTTTCACCATGTGGTGGGGCGGAGCTTCGGCTCCCACGCGATTCCTGATCGGTGCAACTCCCGCTCTCCTTCTCCTCTGCGCAGCACGCTGGCACGCCGTGTCCGAACGATCAGATCAACGCGCCCTCCTCGCGATCGCGTGCGGATTTGGACTCGGACTGACCTGGCTCGCATGCCTCGCTCCCCGTGCTCTTCACAATAGAAACGATGGCGAGAGTGGTCTGCTACGACTTCTGGCTCCGGTGCTCGAGGGAGATCGCCTCTTCCCCGGTTTCGTCGGCCATGATCGCGTCTGGCTAGCAGCAGTGTGGGGCCTGGTGATTGCTGGCTTGGCGATGAAGCCGCGGCTGGGGGCGGTGATGGCGGGCGCTGCGGTGGCACTCGGTTCTTTGACCGCCGCGGAGCCGCTGCTCCAGCCTTTTCCTGCGACCCTGCGCGCCCTCGAATCCTGGGACGATCATCGCCGGACCTTTGGAGGCGTGGATGACAGCTCAGCCTTCCATCTCGACGTGCCCCTTGGGCGCGCGACCTGGCAACTCGAAGCTGGATCAGAGATGTACTCCTCGCGCTTCTCACTTCCGGCCGGGTCATGGACGCTGCGGGTCGACTCCCAATCCGAGTTTCGGCCCGACGCGCTGAATGTCGCCCGCGTTCAACTCATCGCGGACGACGACACCGAGACCTCCCTTGGTTCGGTGCTCATCGAGGCGGACAAGTCGTTCGCAACGACCACTCTGGGCATCCCTACAGACGAACGAAGGGTCCGTCTCAAGGCGACGGGCATCCAGTCCCGAACCACCATTCGGTCGGTTCGCCTGATCCCGGACACGCTGCGGCGCTGAAAAGGGTCCCGCGGTGGCTTGACGTGCCCCGCGCGGTGTTGCTAGCGTACTGCCTCGTTCTTACAACCGTACTCGTAGTCGTTTCTCCGGAGGTCACGGAGGTCGGGAGGGTCGAATGTCGACCCTGTTCTTGGCGCTCCTTCGTTCGGTGACGTTGACGAGTCGAAAGGCCGAAGGAGGCCTAGCAAAAATGATCGAAGGCAAAGTGAAGTGGTTCAACGAATCCAAGGGTTTTGGATTTCTCTCGCGTGATG
>JBDSLN010000242.1:0-7004 GCA_039916365.1 Vicinamibacteria bacterium | reverse complement strand
GGACCCGGTCGATCATCAAGCTCGCTGGACGCGGCGATGAACAGGCATCCGCCCGGCAATTCGCTCGCGCGGGACCAGTCGAACCAGTTTTCGAACATGGCGCGCACACGCGGTTCTCCCCGAGGTTGCTTGAGCGACGGCGTCACCACCAACTCCACAAATTTCGAGATGGCCTTCTTGACCACTTCGATCTGAAGGTCCTCTTTCGAAGTGAAGTGCGCGAACAGTCCGCTCTTCGAAAGGCCGACCTCCTTCGCGAGCTCGCCGATGCTCAGTGCCTCGAATCCAACCCGACTCGCGGTGGCGAGAGCGGCGTCCAGAATCGCCGCGCGGGTGGTTTCGCCTTTCGAAAGCATGCCCTAGATTAGCACGATCGATCTTTTATGATTTAGGAGCCTGATTGACGGCGCGCGCTTCCTTGGAGCCGAGGACGTTCTCGACCCTGGTCCTGCCGAACTCCACCCAGGCGGACGAACCCACCTTGAGGAAGTACTTCGCCTCGACCCATTGGAACTTCGGGTTCGCGAATGCGGTTTCCGGATCGCCCTCGAGCGTGTAGCGAGCATCGGAACTGATCGAGACAACGATCTTCTCGCCCGGCGCCATGCGCTTGCGCCCTTCGGTCAGCCGAAAGAATCCCGAGCCCCACGGCTCGCCCTTGCCTTCAAGAAGAAAGGCGCCGGTGGCCTCGACGGAGATCAACGTACCCGGCGAAATGTTCTCCACGGTGAAACGCATGGCCGGAGCGAGGTAGCGCTTTGAAGTACGCGAGGGGTCAAGGATCCAGTAGGTCTCCACATCGGAGGTCTTAAGAACGGTCTTGGGCTCGGGCGGCGCGCACGAGGCCGACAAGAACGCCACACTCAGCGCCATCACCAACGAAGCCGCGGGAAGAACCCGACCGAAGGCTTGGGCCGCGCGTCCAATAGCCAGAACAGGTCTCATGAGGTTTGTTACCATAACCCTCCGCGCCGGCTGTGCGTAGCGTGAGGGCTTGAGGCCAATGGACGGCGGGCCACTCCTCCGTGAAGGCAACCGTGCGCACACTTTCGAGAAGGAATCCTCACGCATGATTGAAGTCGCTGATCTACGGAAGAGCTACGGCCGATTCGACGCCGTCTCCGGAGTGTCTTTCACCGTGGGCAAGGGCGAGATCCTCGGTTTTCTGGGGCCCAACGGCGCCGGGAAAACCACGACGATGAGGATCCTGACCGGGTACATGCCCGCTACCTCGGGGCGCGCCTCTGTCGCTGGGTATGACGTGTTCAAGTCACCCCTGGAAGCGAAGCGGAGCGTCGGCTATCTGCCTGAAACGCCGCCGGTCTATCCCGATCTCGATGTGACGTCTTATCTCGACTTCTGCGCGCGCATCAAAGGCGTCAAGCCCGCCGATCGCAAGTCGCGCATTGATCGTGCGATCGAGAAGGCCCGGCTCGGTGAAGTCCGGCACAAGATCATCGGCCGCCTTTCGAAGGGTTTCCGCCAGCGGGTTGGGATCGCTCAAGCAATCCTCGCCGATCCGCCGGTTCTGATTCTTGACGAGCCAACATCGGGCCTCGATCCTCAGCAGATCATCGAAACGCGCGATCTCATCAAGAGCCTCGGCGGCGAACACACTGTCATTCTGTCCACCCACATCCTTCCTGAAGTCTCGATGACCTGCAATCGCGTGGTCATCATCAGCAAGGGCCGCGTGGTTGCGGAAGACACTCCAGAGAACCTCACCGCGCGCCTGTCCAGCAAGGGCGCGGTCAGACTCGAGGTGCGAGCCGACACTCGCGACGCCTTCGATGCTCTGCGTGAGGTCGAAGGCATCGTCACCGTGAATCCTCGCGGCGCAAGTTCCGGCAACACCGTCCTCGAACTGCAAGCGCAGGACGGCATGGATATCCGGGCGGCCGCGGCTCGGGCCATCATCGGGGCCAATATCGATCTGCTCTCGCTGACCCAGGTGTCTTTGAGTCTGGAGGACGTCTTCCTTGAACTGACGACCAAGGATTCGGTAGCCATCCCTGAGATCGCGCCGGCTGAGCCCCCGATCTTCACGCCGATCGCAAGAGAGACCGAACCCGTTCGCGCCGAACCTGCTCGCCCCGAACCTGCTCGCATGGAAGCGCCCCCCGCTCCCGATCAAAACGATTCGCCCAAGGAGAACAATTGATGTCGACGTTCACCAACATCGGCGCGATCGTCCGGAAAGAGTGGCAGCACTATTTCGGATCGCCGATAGCCTACGCCGCGCTCTTCACCTGGAACCTACTGTTCTCGGTCTTCTTTCAGTTCGCGCTCACCTATTTCCTCGAAGCGTCGATGTCGCCTCAAGGTGGCATGGGCGGCGCGCCAAAACCCAACATTAACGAGTGGATCTTCCGTCCGACGCTGATGAACATGGCGGTCGTTGCCCTGTTCGTGACTCCGATGCTGACGATGCGCCTCTTCGCGGAAGAGCAGCGGCAGGGGACATGGGAGTTGCTCGCCACGTCCGCCATCACCGACTGGCAGATCGTGCTTGGGAAGTTCTTAGGCGCGATGAGCGTCTACGCGCTCATGATCGCCACGTCGCTCCTGAATTTTGCGGTGGTCTTCTTCTACGCCGATCCGCGGCCCGAATGGAAGCCCGTCCTCACCGGCGCCGTCGCACTGCTGCTCATGGGCTCCTGCTTCATCTCGCTCGGCGGCTTCCTGTCGACCCTGACCAAAAATCAGATCGTGGCGGGCATCCTTTCGTTCTGCCTCTTCCTCGCCATCTGGACGCTCTCGTGGCTCGACAATCCGATGTCTTCCGAACCGGTCAAGGCGCTTGCCTATCTCGGGGTCACCGGACATATGGAAGACATGGTGAAGGGCGTCATCGATTCGAAGGACGTCATCTTCTATATCTCGTTCATCGGTTTCGGACTGTTCCTTACCCAACAGTCGGTCGAGAGCCGAAGGTGGAGGGAATAGTTCGATGAAATCCACCGACTTCCTCTCCGTCTTCGGCTTCCTCGTCATCCTCGTCAATGCCTGGTTCGAGAGAACCGGTCGTGCGCTTCCCGCGGGACTCAAAAGTGAATGGCTTAGCTGGGCCGGCATCGCCCTTCTGTTCATCGGCATCGCCGCCCGCATTCCTGGTTGGCTGAAAGCGGCGGGCGCGCGTCGCTTGAAATACGGCTCCAACACGGTGACCTTCGTCCTTGTGGTCGCCGCAATCCTGGGCGGCGTCAACTGGATGGCGAATCGCTATCCGAAGCGCTACGACGTCTCGAAGGAGCAGCGTTTCTCGCTCTCCGAACAGACGAAGAAGATTCTCACCGCCCTTCCCGACGAACTGACGATCACCTACGTCCAGCGCAACGCTTCCCAAGCACCCGCGGCAAAGGATCTGCTTCGCGAGTATCAGACCGCCTCGACCCGCGTGAAGGTTGACTATCTGGATCCTCTCAAGGAACCGAACAAGGTACGCGCGCTCGATGTGACGCAGCTGCCCACTATCGTCGTGGCCCTTGGAGATCGTCGCGAGAAGATCCTGTCGGATACCGAGCAAGACATCACGAACGCGATCCTCAAGGTCACCCGCACGGTGAAGAAGACGGTGTGCTTCGCGACCGGAGAAGGCGAGCGCGATCTCGACGATCCGTCCGAGCGGGGCTACTCGGGCGTGAAAAGCGCCATCGAGAAGAGTCAGTACGCGATCAAGAAAGTCGTCCTGCTGCAGGAACAGAAGGTTCCCGACGACTGCACCATGATCGTCCTCGCGGGGCCCGAGAAGGATCTCCTGCCCGAAGTGGCTGGATACGTAAAGGCGTTCGTGAAAGCCGGTGGCAAGGCCATGATCATGGTCGATCCGGTCACCAAGGCGACCTCACCCAATTTTGAGAGCGTCTTCACCGAATTTGGCGTGAAGGCGGATAACGATGTGGTGGTCGATGCTTCGGGCGTCGGCCAGCTCTTCGGCACCGGTCCCTTCATGCCGATCGTGACGGACTACCCGTCTCACGAGATCAATAGAGACCTCAAGGGAACAATGAGCGCCTACGACATGGCCCGCTCCATCACTCCGGTGACGCCTCCTCCTGCCGGCGTGGTCGTGCAGGAACTGGCGAAGACATCGCGTAAATCCTGGGGCGAATCGGACATCACGCTCAAGGAACCGATTGCCTTCACGGACAAGGATACAGCGGGCCCCTTGAACCTCGCCGTCGCGGTCACTGTGAAGAGCGGCGCGGAACCCCCTCCTGCGCCAGACGCTGACCCCGACGCTCCCAGGCCGGCAAGCTCGACGAAGGAAGGCCGCGTCATCGCGGTCGGCGATTCCAACTTCGCCAGCAACTCGCTTCTCACGTTCCAGGCCAACCAGGATCTGTTCCTGAACATGATCGCGTGGCTCGCCCAGGATTCCGATCTCATCTCGATTCGGCCTAAGGATCCGGATGTTCATCACCTCGACCTGACCATGACCGAGCAGCGAAATATCCTGATCTTCTCGCTGTTTCTCTTACCCGGTTTTTTCATCGTCTGGGGCATGGTGAACTGGTGGCGGCGCAGGTCATGACCTCTTTCGGTCGCACTGCCTTAGCGGCCGTGGTGGCTGCGGGCCTGTTCGCCTACATCTTCCTCGTCGAATCGAAGAAGGGTCCGAAACTTCCCGGAGAAGGTGGCGAGACGACGTCGGTCAAGCGCGAGAAGATCTTCCCGGGCTTCGACAAACTGAAGGTCAAGTCGCTGACGCTCAGGAAGCGCGACAGCGAAATGGTGCAGATCGAAAAGAACGGTGAAAAGTGGACCCTCGTCTCACCCAGGGAAACTGCGGCGGATCCCGGCGAGATCGGAACGCTGCTCGACGCGTTACAGACTCTCGAAACCGAAGAGGTCGTCAACGATGCGGCGACCGACCTCGGAGCTTACGGCCTGAAGGAACCAAAGGTTGTAGCTTCGATCGTGGTTGAAGGCGCGACGAAACCGTTCGAGTTCGAGCTGGGTGACAGCGTGCCCGCAGGCTCCGGCATCTTCGCGCGCATCCCCGGCCAGCCACGGCTGTTCGTGGTTTCAAGCACTCTCGAAAACACCTTGAGCAAGACGGCCTTCGACCTGCGCGACCGCAATTTTTTCAAGGTGAAGCGCGAAGCCATCCAGACCGTAGAGGTGTCAAACAAGGGCAAGCTGGTCTTCAAGCTGGTCAAGGGCGCCAAAGGCGACGACGAGTGGAAGCTCGAAGCGCCGGTCGCCACGCGCGCCGCGCGATGGACCATCGATAGCTTCATCGGCCTGATTGAGAACCTCAAGATGGAGCGCATCGCGAGCGACGAGGCATCCGCCGCGGACCTGGCGAAATACGGCCTGGCGGTTCCGGAGCACCGCATCGTGCTGACGCTGCGGGCAGGCAGCCCCGTGGCTCTCGACATCGGAAAGAAGACGGAGGACGGCAAGTACTACGCGCGCGACGGCTCCTCGAAGCTTGTGGCGACGATCGTGGGCGGCATCGTCGATGACGTCGAAAAGGGCCTGAAGAACGTGCGCTCGGCCCGCCTTCTCGACCTGGCGGCTTACGAGGTTACGGGTTTCGATGTTTCGTCGGCCGGAGCCACGAAGACATTCACCAAGGCAACCGCCAAGGGGAAGGATGGCGTTGACTCTGTCACTTGGAAAGGAATAGCGCCCGCCAAGGATGCAACGCAGGAGAAAGCATCAGATGCCCTGTTTGGAATCGGGAGTCTCGAAGCGAGCGAGTTCATCGACGCGCCGAAAGCGCTCTCAACCTACGGTCTGGATGCGCCCGCCCTGCGGGTCGCGCTCCGGTTCGAAGGCGAGAAGGTTGCGGACTGGTTCGAGATCGTTATCAAGGGCGAAGACGCATTCGCCCGCCGTCGCGATGACGCCAGTATTCTCAAGCTCGACAAAGCGAAGGCTGAATCCCTGATCAAGAGCTTCAGCGAATTGGGTTCGTAGGCGTTCAACTCATTGACCGCCTGACCAGCCCGTCCTAAGATCTTGAGAACCAGCGAGGCCTCTCGGCTTCGTCATTTCAGGAGGTCTTATGGGGCGATCCCTTCGCATTCTGTCCATGTGTTGTGTGCTGGCCGCGCTTTGCGCGTCGACCAGCGCCCAGGAAATTACCGCCACTGTCACCGGCACGGTGACCGATCAATCCGGAGCGCCGCTGCCCGGTGCCACCATCATCGCCAGACATCTGGGCCGCGGCATCACGCAGGAGGTCACGACGTCGAAGACCGGGCTGTACACCATGCCCTTCCTTGCGACCGGCGAGTATGAGATCGCGATCTCGATGCCCGGCTTCAAGACGTACACCGCGAAGAACGTCGCACTTCACGTGAATGATCGCTTCGATCTCAGCGCCAGCCTGAAGATCGAAGGCCTAGAGACCACAGTGGAAGTGAGTAGCGGTTCTCAGTTGATCCAGCAGACGCCGGGCGTGCAGATCCTCATGGGAGCGGTTCAGGTGCAGGAGCTGCCTCTCAACAACCGCAACTTCGTGCAACTTGCGACCCTGGTTCCCGGCGTGTCGAGCGACCTCGGCGACGAAGTCGGTATCGGCCTCACCAGCACGGTCAGCATCTCCATCAACGGCAGTCGCCGCAACTCGGTGAACTGGCTCCTGGATGGCGCCTCCAACGTGGACGTTGGCTCCAACATCACTCTTCTTTCGACTCCGACCGTCGACTCCATCGAAGAGTTCAAGATCATCACTTCGAGCTACTCGGCGGAGTGGCCGAGGAGCGGTGGTGGTGTGGTCAACGTCGTCACGAAGTCCGGAAGCAATGTCTTCCGCGGCAGCGCGTATGAATACTTCCGCGACGACTCCCTGAACTCCAACGCGTACTTCCGAAAGCAGAGTTCGGATCCCTTGATCCGCGACAATCCGCCCGTGCTCGACTATCACAACTTCGGCTTCACCTTCGGCGGGCCCATCATGAAGGACAAGTTCTTCTTCTTCTATTCCCAGGAATGGCGCAACATTTCGAGGGCGCCCGCGAACCTCAGCGCGCTGGTCCCCGATCCGACCT